>NZ_FOCY01000017.1:0-52582 GCF_900110235.1 Megamonas sp. Calf98-2
TTTTAAAGTATTTAGCTTACAATGAGATTGGTTCAACATTAGATACACTTCTTTGTGATGAAATACTTAGAAATGTACTCTTGTTGAACTTTTTTTGCAAGTAAAAATTTTAATTAGCACAATACGTTTTATTATAATATAATAAAACAAATAAGTAATAAAAGGTGATTTTTATGGAAACAAAATGGTGGCAAAAATCTGTTGTTTATCAAATTTATCCTCGTAGTTTTTGTGATAGCAATAATGATGGCATTGGTGATATCAATGGTATTCGTTCTAAATTGGATTATTTGGAAAAATTGGGTATAGAAGTGATTTGGTTAAGTCCTGTATATTGTTCACCTAATGATGATAATGGCTATGATATCTCCGATTATTATGATATTTCTCCAGAATTTGGGACATTAGACGAGATGAAAGCTTTATTGAAAGAAGCTAAAGCACATAATATAAAAATAATCATGGATTTAGTGGTAAATCATACTTCAGATGAACATAAATGGTTTATAGAAGGAAAAACAAATAAAAATAGCAAATATCGTGATTATTATATTTGGCGAAAAGGTGAAAAAAATAATCCACCAAATGATTTATTATCTTGTTTTGGTGGCTCAGCATGGGAATATGATGAAGCTTCTCAAGAGTATTATTTGCATTTTTTTAGTAAGAAACAGCCAGATTTAAATTGGGAAAATAAAGATATGCGCAAAGATATTTGGCAGATGATGAATTTTTGGATTGATTTAGGTGTTGGTGGTTTTAGAATGGACGTCATCGATATGATTGGCAAAGTTCCAGATTTAAAAATCAAAGAGAATGGACCTAAATTACATGAATATATTCAAGAAATGCATAGAGAAACTTTGCAAGACAAAGATTTATTGACTGTAGGTGAATGTTGGGGAGCAAATCCGCAGATAGCACAGTTATTTTCCAGTCCAGATAGACATGAATTAAGTATGGTATTTCAATTTGAACATATTATGCTTGACCAAGAAGGCTCGGATAAATGGAATTTGAAAAAGCTTGATTTAATTGAGTTGAAAAAAGTATTTACTAAGTGGCAAAAAGAATTAAATGGCAAAGGTTGGAATAGTTTATTTTGGAATAATCATGATTTACCAAGAATTGTATCTCGTTGGGGTAATGACAAAGAATATCGCGTGCAGTCTGCGAAAATGTTGGCGATATTACTTCATGGTATGCAGGGAACACCATATATTTATCAAGGCGAAGAAATCGGCATGACTAATATTGAGTTTAATGATTTAGCTGATTTTGCCGATATTGAATCTGTGAATGCATATAAAGAAAGAATGACCAATAATATACCTAAAGAAGAAATATTAAAATCTTTGCGTGCCAAAGCTAGAGATAATGCAAGAACTCCTATGCAGTGGAATAGTGATGTATATGCTGGTTTTAGCAAGGCTAAACCATGGTATAGAGTAAATCGTAATTATGTAGATATAAATGTAGAAAAAGCTTTAGCTGATAAGAATTCAATTTTTTATTGTTATCAAAAATTGATTAAGATGCGTAAAGAAAATCCTATTATGATTTATGGTGAATATGATTTATTATTAGCCGAAGATAAAAATATTTTTGCTTATACAAGAAAATATAAAGACGAAACTTGGCTTATAGTATGTAATTTTTATGATAAAGAAGTTGATTTTAACTTAGAAGGCACAGGAAAAATCTTAATTAGTAATTATGAAGATACAATAACAGATTTGACAAAAGGTCATTTAAGACCATATGAAGCTGTAATTTATCAGTGGCAGAAATAATAAAAAAGCATAGTTTAATCGTTTTGATTAGACTATGCTTTCTTTTTGTATATTTTTAAGTTGTTGGTAAGTCAGAGGTACAATGAGCACATTTAGTGGCTTCATGAGGAATTTCAGATTTACAAAATGGGCAGATTTTTGTTTTTGGCGGTTCTTTAGGAATAGGAATTAATTTGTTTAGCTGTCTAATTAAACAAAAGACTACGAAAGCCAAAATTAAAAATTGGAGAAAATCTGTTAAAAAGGCACCATAAGCAAAAACTGCACCAGCTTTTTTAGCTGTTTCAAGGTCAGCACCTTTTTCAGCAAGTATGAAAGTCGCTTTACTGAGTGGCAGATACATATTGTTGAAATCAATACCACCAGTAAAAATACTGATTATAGGCATGATTAAATTTTTTACAATGGAATTTACAAGCCCTGTAAAAGCAGTACCAATAATCATACCAACTGCCAAATCAAGCATATTGCCTTTAAAAGCAAATTTTTTAAATTCAATAAAGAAATTTTTCATAACGACAAGAACCTTTCTGAATATAATGTATATAATTATAACTTATAAAGTATAACTTATAAAGATAAATAATAAGAAGATAAAAAGTCATTTTTTAACAAATATTGTGCATTATTTTATCTATAAAATATAAATACAAATAAGTATAATAAATACATATTTTTAAGAATGGTGATGACTTTTTGTGAAAAATAAAGTAATGGAAAATTTTATAGATAATAATTATAATTGTTGTTAAGCTATTGTTTGTGCTTATTGTGAAGAATTAGGCTTCTCAGAAGATGTAGCATTTAAATTAACAGAAGGATTTGGTTCTGGCATGGGAGGATTAAGAGATACTTGTGGAGCTGTTACAGGCATGTTTTTAGTAATAAGTCTAGCTAATAGTGCAGGTGATAAAAATTCTCCATTGAAAAGTAAACAAGATACATATAATAAATTTCAGGAAGTAGCAAAATTATTTAAAGAAAAATGTGGTTCAATATATTGTAGAGATTTGAAAAATATGGAGAAGAATAAAATTTTATCTTGTGAAGATTGTGTACAAGTAGCAGATGAAATTTTAAAGAAACACTATTTTAAATAAAATAATATTTTATTCAATAAAAAAGCTAAGTCCTCAAATAAGGACTTAGCTATATTTTTTATCTTATTTCCATTCGGCAAAATCTAATCAATTTTGTTTAGAGATTATTATCTGTTGTATTTGTGATGTTTTTGATTATTTGATGCATCCATATTATCCTGCTTGTATTAGCTAATGTTATCAGTTTTTTATTGGTGTTGATAACACTCGCTCTGAAACTGAGGATAATAGTAATATATAATTTTTATGATTCCTTTCCAAATCACACAATGATGTTATTTCTTTTTATTATTAATTTTTTCTAATTCAATATCTCCTATTGTTTGGCGAGATGTCCAGTATGTTCCCACTAAACGATTTTTGTCATTTGTTAGTAGTCGACAAGTCCCATATTGTATTGGATTCTCTTTGCTATACTTACTTTTAGGATTAGTGATATAGGTATAATAAAGAACATATTCTTCATTTTCTTTCACAAGATTACCCACAATAGTATTACTTGTTATTTCATTTGTTGTAATTTGAACTTTTATTGAAAACAAAGTCTGTTTTATTTTTACCAATGTATCCTTTTTTGAGGCTGCACCGTTAAAATTGTACTTTATTATGCCTTTATATACTCCCATCAATTTGGGTGTTTTTTCCAAAGGATTGTATTTCCAAATAAAGGTGCAATATAATCCCATAAGGATTATTGTGATATAAATAACCTTTCCTGCTGCACCAATAAAGTCATAAAGCGAATTAAAACCCCATAACAAATAACGAATTGCAAACAAGATTAACGCAACCCATAAACTCATTGTTAAAAATTTCGATATTTTGTTATCCAATATTGTTACTCCTTGATATCATATTCATAAAAATCATATAAATCATTTATAAATTTTTGATATGCACTCTTTGTGGCAATATCAGGGAAAAGAGGTTTTATTCCATTTGCCTCTGTATAATCATCAAATTTCCAAAAATCATTCTTAAAAAAAGAAATGACCTCGTCAAATGTATATCTTAATATATTTGAATACTTTGTATAAGCAGATACATCCACATTCCAAAGCAATGATTCTAGTCCAAAAGATGATATTTTTGAAGAAACTGCATAACCATTTTCCTCCATATCTTCTCGCATACTCTTAATGATTCGAACGCACTTCTTGAAATTATATTTTGTCACTTTATTCTTTGCTATACCTAATTTGATGTGTTGTTCAGGATAATTGATTATTCTGCCACCACTATCAGGTCTAATTTCAATACCACCAATATAATTATTAGAATCATTTATATAGTCATTGGAGTAATCTCTATACCTATATGCAGGCACAATATCTGCATCAACGCGATATGTATTTCCAATGACTTTAATGCATTTGTCGTGGCGTTTCACACCTTGGTAGCCAAAATGCTGTTTCAACGCTTTTTCAACTTCGTCTTTCAATTCAGAAGCAGAAAATGTTCCATCCGTAAAACCATAGTTGCTATCAGTCGCACCTGCTCTATATTTTGCAATAAATGTTGATTCAAGAATAACTGCTACATCAACATCACTTTCTGTTGGAATATTTGTTTTATTTGCATACGATCCTTGAACAAGTAAGGTGATTTTTTTGCCTGTGTACTGTTGACGCAAATCAAGAGCATATGAATAAGATTCTGTCATATAAGAACGGATATCTTTCCCGTCATCAGTATAGTTAAGTTTTTTCATTGCATCTCGAACCATACGAATCGCATTTTTACATTTTTCATTTTCTGACTGACTAATGGGAGATGCCATTTTACTTATTTGCTTTTCTGTGTATTTCAAATCAAATCCTCCATAATTATTTTGCAAATTCCCTATAATGAAAACAGCAAAGAAGCTCTACTTTCTTGGTCCCAAAAACTTGTCTCCATTCAAATGAATCATATGGTCTGGCATATCCGCAATCCAAACCTCTGTTTCCCAAGCAAGTGTTTCAGAAAACTTTTTAAAAGTTTTAAAGTCAAGAAATGCAGTTACATAAATTCTACCGGCTGTAACGCCTTCTGTCATTTCTTCAATCTCTTTAATTCTCTTAGGTTCCATCGGCCCGACAGAAGTAACAGACTCGATAAAATAAAGCCAATTCTTTTTTTCAGAGTAAAGGACAACATCTGGCATTTTATCGTGAAGTGTAATGGCAAATCCCAATTCTTGAAGCCTTTTTATATTTTTAACTAAATCTTTTTCTGTGGTATCTCCTACATAAAGGCACTCAGTATTAGGTGCAAATCGAGGTGCAAATTCCTCAATAATAGCCTTTTGTAGTTGATTATGCTTCCCAGGCGAAAAAGTAAAATTCTCTCCATTAATCCGCACAGGCATTTTTCTCATTGTACGCTTAGATGCATACAGATCAATCAGTGTTTCGTGAGATTGTAAAAATTTCTGTTTTTTTACTTCCCAATGCTCTGTTTCATAATAGCGAATAAGCGAGAGCATTTCATCGGTCAGACGATAGCGATAATTCGGGCTATTGGTGGCTTTTCCATTATCCTCAATAAATGCAGCATTCCTAAAATGGTGCATAGCTTGCTTTCGAAAAGTCTCTCGGCTATTTTCTGCATAGGCAACGCCATAGTTTTCCTTCGTATATGCTATGACATCGTGAATGCGAATCCAACCATTTACAGCACTTGACCATTCATCATCTTCTTTTATATCTGCCATAGCCAAAAGAACATAACAGCACAAATTCGACTGCTGCTTAACTGGCACTTGCAATTCTTTTAGTATCTCTCTTGCTTCCTCAATTTTGCTCATAAATGAAACTCCTTAAAATTTGATTGCATCCCGCTTCTGTCATATCACAGGATTTAATCAGCGTTTTGCCCATTAGTTCTATGCTTTCCAAAGGCGGTATAGGCATAGAATTAATTTCTGTTGAATTGACTTGAGTTGAACCGTTTAAGACTCTGTAGTAGCAATCATAAAAGGTTGAATTAAACAATACATATAGTCCATAAACAATACATTCCGATAGTTCTTTTATCCCGCCAATAAAATTGATTTTATTTTGGGTGCTGATTTTCGAATAACCAGGATATTTCCTTGCAAGATATACACCACATTGCAATCGCCGATGTTCTTCTTTTGTAGTAAATCTTTTTACAAAAAGATAATTTACATTCGGTTGTAACAGACTTGCTTGATTAGTAACGATATATTCGTGTTCTTTGCCAATAGGAAATATTACTTTTCCGTTTTGTATATGCTGTGAATAGAACAACGGTACTGCCTGATCTTCTGGCGCATTGCGCAAAACTTCTCTGTTTCTAAAATCAACAGTCAAGCCCGTTTTCATTTTTAATCCAATGCTCGGTAATGTATTTGTCCACCTATTCAGCAGTTCGAGTGTCTCTAACTCTTGTTTATTCGTAACCAAATAAACATACTTATTTTCTCCTGAAATAACAGTGTTGTACACTGCTTCAAAAGTTGTTTTATTTGAAAAATCCTTGTTACTCTGTGTTGTTGTGATAACAATATTCTCTGGAATGGTCGTTGTTTTTCTGACTTTTATAATCATAGTTTCCTGCAATACACTTTCGTTTTCGAATACTTTATCACGACTAACAAACAAGTGGATATGTTCTAAAACACCTTCTTTCAAGAATTTCTGGCGAAATTTTTTGAAATATGCTCCTGAAGTCCAAGAGCGAGGAATGATATATACTAATTCGCCATTTAGACATAAATTAAACATTCCCATAGCTGCAAAAAGGAAATACAGATTGGGAGCACCATAACAAACATCAGGCATTGCTTTAGCCTCTGGAGCGTCTTTTGCTATCTTCATATAAGGCGGATTACCGATCACTATATCGTATTTTAAAGGATCGGGTCTAGCACCAAGCATTTCATTATACTCTAACATTTGACTCAAAATATAGTTATCTTCTCGTATTTCATAGTCAACTCTTAATGTAGAATGCTGGCAAACCCACTGAAGATTTGCTCTCAACAACTCAATGATTTGAGGATCATTTTCATAACATACTAAGTGTATATATCGTAGCTGCGGTGTCTTTTGTAATTTTTCAATTATCGCAACAGACAATATTCCAGAGCCAGCTCCGGCGTCAAGAATATGAAGATGCTCTTTATCTACAGGAATTTTAAATAACTCGGCCATAAATACAGCAGTTTCTTTGCTTGTAAAAAACTGTCCGTATTTTTTTCGTTGAGACTTCGGCATCTGTTCAATATATTTCTTCGTAGTTTGAAGAACAAAATCAAGCAGGCTCATTTTCTATAAACTCCATTACATCACCAATATCACAACTTAACACAGAACATATTTTACATAAACTTTCCAGTGACACAAATTCATTGCGGCTCATTTTAGCAAGGACATTAAAGCTAATCCCTGCCGCATTCTTCAAGTCCGTTCGATTCATTTTCTTATCAATAAGCAGTTTCCATAGTTTATCATAGCTAACAGTCATTTCATTACTCCCTTCATAAGGATGAACATATTATAGAATAATTTAAATGAAAATTCAAGTTTTACTCATGTGTTCATGAGTAATTCTCAGGAAAAATTAAATAACACAATAGCGGGATGATAAGTCACCATCCCGCTATTGTGTTATTTATAGATTAGTTTTGCATTTACAATTTCCATCGCTTTGTTGCGGATGTTATTCATCTTGCCAACCCATATTTCATCTGATTTCCTGCCTTTAACTGTTTGGATATGCTCTCACACTTTTTCATCTGTTTTACCAGACGAAGAAACATATTTTTAGATTGCTTATCAATACCCGCAAGATATAACTGTTCAGCTTGCCGCTTGTGAGCAGATTGATGTAAAGCACCTTATGATTATGGTGCTGTTTGAGATAGCGCAGGTGTCTCTGTCCCCATACTTTAATAGGAATGTTTCCTTTCTAGGTTGGTAAGGACAGGTAAGGGAGCTTATAATCTCCTTGTCATAAATAAGTGCTGCCCATTTCTTTAAAAATCATTTTTGTCATTTCATTTTCATACCTTTCGTAATTTTTATTATTAGAGCTAGAATTGGTTCATAATAAATATTTTTTTGCTTTTGAATTTTTCAAAAATATCGCTGATAAACTCCTTGACCTTTTAGAGGCAATCTTTAACGCCTTAAGGTATGGTTTGCACTTTTCAGTCAGTTCTCGCTGAGTAGTTCTTAATTTTGAAACCTTGTTTTGCAGTGATCAGATTTGACGGGGTAGACTTCTATTTTCCTCTCTCAACCGCTGTACTTCAGATTTTGTTGAGTAACTGTGCTTTGTCAGCTTTTCATAGTCCTCAGATAATACCGTGTATTTTCCTATGAAAGACTTTTTGACAGAGATGTCAATTTCTGAAAAGGTCATAAACGCTTTGCGATTATCGTTATATCGGACTTTTGTTCAGCGACAATATTCTGTTCAATATCCACCAGTCTTTTTTTGTCCTGCTGAGTTTTATATACAAGAGAAGTTAGATTTTATGCTGTAATCCTTCTTTTGCCACAGTCAAAGCACTTAATCCTACTTATTCATATATTCGTAAAACTTATTCTGTAAAATATTGTACGAAGCACGATAGACGGGTTTTCCTTTACTATTTAGTACAGGATTTCTGCTTCTATCCAACGCTTTTTCTAATTTCTATTTATTTGAGTGGCTAACTTGATGGATCACTTCTTTCACAGTTTCTACTAGCGTCGGATCTTTACAGTACTTTTCGGTCATAGCGATATTCAGTTTATCAATGTGCATAACTGCGGAAATAATATTGTCTTTCCCATATAACTTTTCTGTAAAATGGAACGGTTCTTCATAGAAACGACAAGCAAAATTATAATCGTCGTTCCTCTTGAAGTAGTCGGTATTCACATCTAATATCATCTCATTAAAGACTATTGCGTCTGGTTTCAATTCTTTTAAGGACACTGTCCTATCCACAGATGTCTAGATGTTCGTTGTAAGTTAGCTTGCCACAGTCTTGAAAATGAATATTCAGTGGTGTTTTCGGGATAGGCTAACATTCATATTTTCATAGCTTTCATTTTTTCGTTGCAGTTACGCACTTTTTCAAAGTGCATGACTCACTATGACATTTTCAACTTAACGGATACACTAGCACAAATGCTTGATGTTGCTAACATTGATAGTCAGATCGGTCTTATGCACACCTTATTCATCCTTGAAGAAGTTTATGGGCTGACCGTCAGAGAAGAAAACGGAGAAGTTTGCCTGAAAATCAACAAAGACAAGGACAAAGAAGCTGTCTGCTAGTGAAATTAGCAAGGACGATTATGACCGCTGGCCGAAATGCGATACTACGCAGCTTTGGGCAAAAGTCTCTTCGCAGGAATTCAGCGATACGCTGGTGAAGACGTTTCAGGATAAGTTCAAAAAAGATGAATAAGAACGACAAAAAGCCTTTAGCTACGAGTTATTACCCATAGCTAAAGGCTTTCTAATATTGATTTCTTTTACCATGCAAGCTACCTTTTGTTATTCTATAACTTATAAACCACAGGATTACAAGAATAATAGCTCTTGTATGGCTGTTATTAAACTGTTGTCAAAAGACTTCTTAAATCGCCGTAAACCCGTATAAAATCTGGGGTTGTTGAGTTAGTTGTATTATTCCCATTCAATTGTAGCTGGTGGTTTAGAAGTTATATCATAAACTATTCTGTTTACACCAGGTACTTCGTTTACAATTCTACGAGAAACTGTATCTAATACTTCAT
This sequence comes from Megamonas sp. Calf98-2, assembly GCF_900110235.1. Taxonomy (NCBI): domain Bacteria; kingdom Bacillati; phylum Bacillota; class Negativicutes; order Selenomonadales; family Selenomonadaceae; genus Megamonas; species Megamonas sp. Calf98-2. Next base: position 9,637 of record NZ_FOCY01000017.1, read on the forward strand.
ATGGAATTCTTGCCCATTCAGAAGTCATAGCATCGCTACTTGTAACAGCACGAAGTGCTACAGTGTGGCAATAAGTACGGCTATCACCCATAACACCTACAGAACGGATGTTTGGAAGACAAGCGAAATACTGCCAAATTTTTTCGGAAAGACCAGCTTTAGCTACTTCTTCACGGAAGATAGCATCTGCTTCACGAACAACAGCGAGTTTATCTTCAGTTACTTCGCCAAGAACGCGGATAGCAAGACCAGGACCTGGGAATGGTTGACGCCATACGAGGTCATGAGGAATGCCGAGTTCTTCACCTACTGCACGAACTTCATCTTTGAAGAGTTCGCGAAGTGGTTCGATAAGGTCGAATTGAATATCTTCAGGAAGACCGCCAACGTTGTGATGGCTCTTAATTGTTGCAGAAGTTTTTGTACCACTTTCAACAATATCTGGATAGATTGTACCTTGAACAAGGAAATCAATTTTGCCGAGTTTATTAGCTTCAGCTTCAAATACACGAATGAATTCTTCACCAATGATTTTACGTTTTCTTTCAGGATCAGAAACGCCAGCTAATTTACCTAAGAAACGGTCTTTAGCATCAACACGGATAAGGTTCATATCGAATTGTTTACGGAAGATAGTTTCTACTTGATCGCCTTCGTCTTTACGGAGTAAACCGTGGTCAACGAATACGCAAGTTAATTGTTTGCCTACAGCTTTGTGAACTAAAACAGCAGCAACAGAAGAATCAACACCGCCACTTAAAGCGCATAATACTTTTTTGTCGCCAACGATTTGTTTGATTTCTACAATTTTGCTTTGAGCAAAAGAACTCATAGTCCAATCGCCTTTTAAGCCACAGATTTTGAATAAGAAGTTTTTCATCATCTGCTGACCAAATGGAGTATGTTCAACTTCTGGGTGGAATTGTACACCATATAATTTACGACTGTCATCGCACATAGCAGCAACAGGAGTATGCTTAGTATGAGCAATAGCTTTGAAACCTTCTGGAACTTTTTCTACATAGTCGCGATGGCTCATCCAGCAAATTTCATCAGCATTGATACCATCGAATAAAACGCTAGTAGTATCAAGAGTGATGTCCATTTTACCATATTCGCCAGCTTCAGCATGAGCTACGCTACCACCGAGATTATGAGCTGTGAACTGATGACCATAGCAAATACCAAGTACAGGGATACCAAGTTCAAAGATTTTTGGATCAGCCTGTGGTGTATTGTCAGCGTAAACACTGCTAGGACCACCAGTGAAAATAATAGCTTGTGGATTTTTAGCTTTAATTTTTTCTACTGTATAATCATAAGGAACAATTTCACAGTAAACACCGCATTCTCTAACACGACGTGCAATTAATTGGTTATATTGACCGCCAAAGTCAATAACAAGAACCATTTCATGAATTGTGCTCAATTTTTTACCTCCTAATAATAAAAAACGCTCTCTTTACAAAAATAGTTTACTATACAGTAGTTTTTCTGTAAAGAGAGCTTTTATATTTGTTGCTATTTATTAAGCGAAATTTAATTTAAAATTAAGCTTTACCGTCGCAACCAAGAACTTCTTTAATTTTGTGAGAAACGATTGCTTTGATGTTAGTTCTACCGTCAGCAACATATTGACGTGGGTCAAAATGATCAGGATGATCGTTGAAGTGTTTACGAATACCTGCAGTCATTGCAAGACGAAGGTCGGAGTCAATGTTGATTTTGCAAACAGCCATGGAAGCAGCTTTGCGAAGTTGGTCTTCAGGAACACCAACAGCATCTGGCATATGACCGCCATTTTCATTGATAATTTTAACGAAATCTTGAGGAACGGAAGAAGCACCATGTAAAACGATTGGGAAGTTAGGAAGACGTTTAGCAACTTCTTCAAGAATGTCGAAACGAAGTGGAGGTGGTACTAAAATGCCTTGTTCATTTCTTGTGCATTGGTCAGGAGTGAATTTGTAAGCACCATGGCTAGTTCCGATAGCGATAGCTAAGGAGTCAACACCTGTTTCTTTAACGAATTCTTCAACTTCGTTAGGATCAGTGTAATGAGCTTCATGAGCAGCTACTTTAACATCATCTTCGATACCAGCTAACTGACCAAGTTCTGCTTCTACTACTACGCCATGAGCGTGAGCATATTCAACAACTTCTTTTGTTTTTTCAATATTTTCTTTGAAGCTGTAGTGGGAACCGTCGAACATAACGGAAGTGAAACCGCCATCAATACAAGATTTGCAAGTTTCGAAATCTGCACCATGGTCGAGGTGTAAAGCGATTGGAAGACCAGTGTCTTCAATAGCAGCCTGTACAAGATGTACAAGGTATTGATGTTTAGCATATTTTCTAGCACCAGCGGAGCACTGAAGAATTAAAGGAGCGTTTAATTCTTTAGCAGCTTCAGTGATACCCTGAACGATTTCCATATTATTTACGTTGAATGCACCAATAGCATAATGGCCTTCATACGCTTTTTTAAACATTTCTTTTGTTGTTACTAATGGCATTAAAAAAACCTCCATAGACAAAATTTAAATTTCAAGACTATTATAGCATAAAATTTGTTTATTTGTATATCAAAATCTGAAAATTATTTAATTCAGACAATTCTTGCAATCTATAAATATTTTTTATAATAAATTTCGGCATTTATAGTTAAATCCGTTATGATATAATTTTAAAATAAATATAATTTTTATTTGAGTAGGTGAGCATATGAATATTGAAAAATTGTCTATAAAACAGATAAAAGATTTAATGGTTAAAGAGTGTAATGACGAATTATTGACAGCGATAAAAAATGATGCCCGTAAAGGTGTACAAAGTATATATAAAAGTTATCAACGAGAAATGAAAGAACGTCAGCGAGTGGCTAATTTATATACTTTTGAAAATGGATGTAGAGCTAATGGTTATAAATTAATCGCTGGCGTAGATGAAGTGGGTAGAGGACCGCTTGCAGGGCCTGTAGTAGTAGCTAGTGTTATTTTGCCGGAGAATTTTTTTATTGAGAAAATAAATGATTCCAAGAAATTATCCGAGGCAACACGTGAAAAAATTTATGATATCATCATGGAAAATGCGATAGCTGTAAATAGAGCGATTATCGATGAAAAAACTATAGATAGAGTAAATATTTATCAAGCTGCAATGAATGGTATGTATGAAGCTATTTATGGATTAAATCCTAAACCTGATGCGGTGTTGATTGACGCTATGCCTTTAAAAAGTTTGGATATCTATCATCAATCAATAATCAAAGGTGATGCAAAATCTGCTTCGATTGCAGCAGCTTCCATTGTCGCTAAAGTGGAAAGAGATAGAATGATGAATGAATTTGATAAGATTTATCCACAATATGGCTTTGCTAAAAATAAAGGGTATGGAACAAGTGAACATTTAGAAGCTTTAAGAAAGTATGGACCATGTGAAATTCATCGAAAATCATTTGAGCCAATAAAATCAATGGTGATGCAGAAATAAGGTATTTGTATGAAAAATATGGGCTTATGGGGAGAAAATAAGGCTGTAGAGTTTTTAAAGGCAAAAAATTATACAATATTGGCGAGAAATTATCATAGTAGATTTGGTGAAATAGATATTATAGCAAGAAAGCAAAATACAATTATTTTTGTTGAAGTAAAGACTAGAAAAAATACTGCATTTGGATTTCCTGCTGAATTTGTGGATTATCAAAAACAACAAAAAATCATGAAAACGGCTCAATTATATATAAATGATAATTTTAATGCAGAATTTGATTATAGATTTGATATAATAGAGGTATTTCACTATGATGATAATAAGGTGAAATTTAATCATTTGAAAGGAGCATTTGAGCTTTGAAAACAAAGGGTTTTGAGCGAAAAAGACGTATTATTGTTGGTGTATCAGGGGCAAGTGGTGCGATTTATGCCTATAGATTGATACAAGTCCTTGCTGATAGTGGAATTGAAGTACATTTTGTGGCTTCAAAAGCAGGGCTTGAAGTATTAGAGTATGAATGTGGCTTAACTATGGTTCAATTGACACAAATGGTTCATAAGATTTATGATGTAAATCGAATTGATAGTGCAATAGCAAGTGGTTCTTTTCCTTGTGAATCAATGGTTATTGTACCTTGTTCCATGAAGACTTTAGGGTCTTTAGCAAATGGCATTGCTGGAAACTTACTCACTAGAGCAGCTGACGTAACTTTAAAAGAAGGTCGTAAGCTCGTTTTAGTAACAAGAGAAACACCAGTACATGCTATTCATTTAGAAAATATGTTGAAATTATCACATGCAGGAGCAAGAATAGTGCCAGCATGTCCAGGCTTTTATCATCGACCAAAAACTATTGAAGAATTAGTTGATATGTTAGTGGGTAAAATTTGCGATGCTTTAAATGTGGATAATGATTTATTTGAACGTTGGACAGGACCTGATGAGATTTAGAGTTTTATTGGGGATAATTTATTAATAGATTAACTATATAAAAGTAAAACTTAGAAAAGTAAAATTGATAAATCACCCCAAATTTTATGGGGTGATTTTATGTTTGCTAAGACTTATGGAGCGACAACATTAGGCATAGATGGTGTACTTATAGAAGTTGAAGCCGATGTAGCAAATGGTTTACCAAAATTTGAAATAGTTGGTTTGGCTGATGTGGCAGTAAAGGAAGCAAAAGAGAGAGTTCGTCCTGCTATTAGAAATACAAATGTCAATTTAGTGCCGAAAAAGGTGACTATAAACTTAGCTCCTGCTGATTTGCGAAAAAATGGTTCATCTTTGGATTTGCCGATAGCAATAGCTCTTTTAGAAGCATATGGATTTTTACCTAAAGATTGTTGCAGTGATAGTTTATTAGCTGCTGAATTATCGTTAGATGGTCAAGTAAAAACTATAACAGGTATTTTATCTATGGCTATTTTATGTAGAGATTTGCATTTAAAAAGATTTTTGGTAGCAAAAGGAAATGAACAAGAAGCTTTATTGGTAGATGGTATTGAAGTATATGCAATAGAGAATTTATCTGAACTGATAGATTTTTTGCAAGGCAGAAAAAAATTAAAACCGGCAAAAAGAGAAAATAAAATATCACAAAATATAAAATTTAATGAAGATTTTGCTGATGTACAAGGGCAGTTTTTGGCTAAAAAGGCTTTAGAAATAGCGGCAGCAGGTGGACATAACGTTTTGATGGTGGGAGCACCAGGAACAGGGAAGACAATGCTTGCCAAGCGTTTAGCAACAATTTTACCGCAAATGACATATCAAGAGGCTTTAGAAGTAACTAAGATTTATAGTATAGCTGGATTGTTATCAAGAGATAGTGGATTGGTAACGAAAAGACCTTTTCGCAGTCCACATCATACAATTTCTAGTGCTGGTATCATTGGTGGCGGTACTATACCAAAACCAGGAGAAGTAACATTAAGTCATAATGGTGTTTTGTTCTTAGATGAATTACCAGAATTTAGTAAAGCTAGTTTAGAGGCATTAAGACAACCATTAGAAGATGGAGAAGTCATGATAACAAGGGTAAATGCTTCTTTAAAATTTCCGTCACGAATGATATTAGTGGCTTCAATGAACCCCTGCCCTTGTGGTTATAAATATGATAATACACGCAATTGTACTTGTAGTGATTATGAAATAAAACGCTATACAAAGAAAATATCAGGGCCATTGCTCGATAGAATTGATATACAAATTCAAGTGCCACGAGTGGAATATAAAGACTTTGTAACAGATAAAAAAGCAGAATCTTCAGAGCAGATACGTCAACGCGTTGAACAAGCAAGGCAGATACAATTAAAAAGATTTGCTCAAGCTAAAATAGTTTGTAATGCTCAAATGTCACATGCTATGATAAAATCATATTGTAAATTAACAGCTAAGGCACAAGATATGTTAGGTCTTGTTTTTGAACAGATGAGATTGAGTGCTAGAGCTTACGATAGGATTATTAAAGTGGCACAGACTATAGCTGATTTAGATAATAGTGAATATATAGAAGATAAACATATAGCAGAAGCCGTTCAATATCGTAATAACTTTAATTTACAAGAAAAAATTTAAAATTAAAGTAAAGGAAGCGAAATTATGGTATTTACAGGAAAAACAAAAAATTTAGGAGTAATTGGTTATCCTATAAAACATTCATTATCACCAGTTATTCAAAATACAGCTATACAAGAAGCCGGTATTGATTATGCATATATTGCTATGCCGATAGCTCCAGAGGATTTAGAAAAAGCAGTAACAGGGTTAAAAGCATTAAATTTTACTGGATTTAATGTAACTATTCCGCATAAAGTAAATATCATGCAGTATTTAGATAAAATAGATGAGATGGCAAAATTAATAGGAGCTGTAAATACTGTACATATAAAAGATGGTAAATTATATGGATATAATACAGATGCTATTGGTTTTATTAATCCATTACTAAAGGAAAATGTGGAAATAAAAGATAAAACAGCTGTGATTTTAGGAGCTGGTGGAGCTTGTAGAGCAGTTGTTTGTGGCTTGATTAAACAAGAAATAAAAAATATCATCTTAGCAGTTAGAAATCCAGCAAAAGCACAATTATTAGCAAATGATTTTAAAGATTTAGTTGATATAAAAGTGTGCGATTGGCATAGTGAAGAATTTAAACAATATTTAGCTCAAGCTGATTTATTAGTAAATACTACTCCGTTAGGAATGGAGGGAAATATCGATAGTAAACCACCTGTTGATTGGGAAAGTGTAAAAAAATCTGCGTTTGTTTATGATATTGTATATATCCCTGTTGAAACAAAATTTTTACAAGAAGCCAAAGAATATGGGCATAAAATATTAAACGGTGAAAGAATGTTAGCTGAACAAGGAGCAGCAGCACTTCATTTATGGACTGATAAAGATATAAATGTAAATATCATGGTGAAAACGTTACATGATTATTTGAATAAAAATAAATAAAGGTTTGTTTAGACCGCTATGAACATAGATGTATGGGTGAGATTGAGATGAGGCCTGTACATCTATTTTTATTTTAGAAACGAAGATGAAGTAAATGGAAATAGAAAAGGATTTGGAGCAATTATCATTAAAAATAATGAGAAATTTGCAATTACAGGGCAAACATAATATATTGCAAGGTTATCGTAATAAATTACCTGTAGCAGATTTTATAGATTGTTTGCTAGAAAATGCCTATAAACTGCAAGCTAGTGATATTCATTTAGAGCCACAGGAAAAATATTTGCAAATTCGCTTGAGAATAGATGGTAAATTAGTATTGATATATAAAGCTTCAAACCAAATTAGCAATTTTTTGATATCGTATTTGAAATTAATAAGCAATCTAGATATAGCAGAAAAGCGTTTGCCACAAGATGGAAAATTTATTTTTTCTGCTCAAAATATAGATATCAGGATATCTACTATACCTGTACTTTTTGGTGAAAAAGTGGTTTTGCGATTATTGGGGAATAAAGAAAATCTGTTGAATTTAAATCAAATGGGATTTTCTAAAATGAATTTAAAATATTTTAAAGATATGATAAGTGCTTCAAGTGGTCTTATTGTGATAACAGGTCCTGTAAATTCTGGAAAGTCTACTTTACTTTATGCTAGTTTAAATTATTTAAATAGATTAGATACTAATATTATTACAATTGAAGATCCTGTAGAGTTAAATCTAGAAGGTATAAATCAAATGCAGGTAAATCAAAAAGCAGGCATGGATTATGCGGTGGCATTGAGAGCTTCACTTAGACAAGACCCTGATATTGTAATGATAGGAGAAATAAGAGATGAAATGGTAGCTAAGCAAGCGATAACTACGGCATTGACGGGTCATTTAGTATTAACTACTTTGCATACTAAAAATGCTTTGGGTGTACCAGCTAGATTAATAGATTTAGGAGTCAGTCCTGTGATGCTTAGCATTGCTTTATTAGGTATGACCTCACAGCGATTAGTGAGAAAGATTTGCCCTAAATGTAAAATTAGTTATAAACCAAGTGAAAATTCTTTAGAAGCATTGCTTTTAGGAAAAGATTTTTATTTAGGTATGGATTTATATAAGGGAGAGGGGTGTAAATATTGTAATTATACAGGTTTTTTAGGTCAAATAGCTTTGCAAGAGATTTTAAGACCTACAGAAAAAATGAGATATTTAATCAGTAGAGATGATGTTGATGTGAATTTAAAACGAGAGGCGAGGTTAACAGATTTTAAATCTTTATTAGATGATGGAAAGATGAAAGTTTTACAGGGCATAACTACAGCTCAGGAAGTATGGAAAACTTTAAATGGAGTATATCAAATAAATGAAGTTCCTAGAAATTTTACAAAAAGCGATAGTGTGTAAGTGGTCAGATATTCATTTAACTACTGATAAAAATATATATTATCGCCAAAATAATAAGTTAAATATTTGGGAAGATGAATTTTTTACAAGAGAAGATTTTAGGGAAGTGATAGAAAATACATTAAATGAAACACAGAAAATCTTATTTAGGCAAAATAAAGTGATAGATTATGCTTATGAATTTAATAATAGAAGGTTTAGGATAAATATCTATATGATTTATAAAGGCTATGGTATGGCTATTAGATTGATAAATGATAATGTAAAACCTATAGAGAATTTTTATCAGCAAAAAGTCTTGCGAGATATTTTGCATAATGATAATGGTTTAATATTGATTTGTGGTGCTACAGGAACAGGAAAATCAACGACTTTAGCTTCTATGATAGAGTATATAAATCAAAATAAATCTAAGCATATCATAACTTTAGAAGAGCCTATAGAATATGTATTTACTAATAAGAAATCATTAATTCATCAAAGAGAATACCATGTAGATTTTGAAAATTTCAGTGAAGCTATAAAGATGGCAATGCGACAAGATCCAGATGTGATAATGGTGGGAGAAATAAGAGATACAGAAACGATGAAAGCTTGTTTAAATGCTGCTGAAACAGGTCATCTAGTTTTAGGAACATTACATGCTTCTTCGGTGATAGAAGCGATAATACGCATGGAAAGTTTTTTTAATCAAGAACAGATAGAAGCTATTAGTATGCAGATTGCAAGTTCGTTAAATAGTATTATCATTCAAAAATTAATTCCAACAATAGATGAGAATTTAGTTTGTTGTATGGATATTTTATTGGCAACTACAGCAGTAAAAAATTTAATTAGTAAAAATCAGTTATCACAGTTGATTTCGCAAATGCAATTAAATAGACAAAATGGTATGCAGTTTATACAAGATGATATAGAAAAATTAGTTAAAGCTAAATTAATAGATGAAAAAATAGCAAAGAAGTATATAGGTTAAGATGATGACTAAATTTTTTTATATAGCAAGAGATTATCAACAAGGCAATTTAATAAAGGGCTCTTTAGTGGCAAATAATAAATTGGAGGTGATTGATTATTTAAGGCGAGAACAATATTTGATAATAGCTATACACAATAATGATATCTATAGTATAAAAGAATATATAAAAAGCATAGGAAAAGATGAAAAAATTACTAATAAACAAGTGATTTTACTTTGCCAGCAATTGTCAATTATTTTAGAGTCAGGAATAGATATTATAGAGGCTTTAAAAATAGTTAAGAATAATTTACGTGATAAAAATATAAAAAATTTTATAGAAAAAACAATTATAGGTTTGAATGAAGGTGAAAATTTATCTGCTATTTGGCAAAAAAATTTTAATTTACCTGCGTATTTAATAAGTTCAATAAATATAGCAGAACATACAGGTCTATTAGCAGAATCTTTGAAAGACACAGGAGTTTTTTTAGCCAAAGAATATGAATTAAAACAAAAATTAAGGCAAATATGTATTTATCCAGTTTTTTTATTGTGCGTTTTAGCAATAGTAATTATGTTGATGATTTTTTTAGTCATTCCAGCATTTGCAGATATTTTTCAACGTATGCATATTGATTTACCTTATTTAACAGCAACTATTTTATCTATAGGTTTAAATATAAAGGCTCATTTTATAAAATTATGCGTATCGTTATTGATAATTTTTATAGCTATTATTTTGGTAGGGCAAAAAGATAAATTAAGATTAATTTTTTTGCAGTATATATTAAAAGTGCCTGTATTTGGTGATTTCTTGCGAAAGTTTTATTTAGTAAATATAGTTAATCAGCTAATTTTTTTATTGGGAAGTGGTATTAGTATAGATGAAGCTTTAAATATTATGTTAAATAGCAATCACAATATATTAGTACAAGATAATTTAAAAACGGTGCAAAATTTAGTAAAGCAAGGTTTTTCATTAGCTGATGCTTTTGCTAAAGTTTCGTTGAGCGTAAATATTTTACAAGAATTCATAGATATTGGTGAAAAAACAGGTATGTTAAAAGATATATTGTCTTATTTAATTAGTTTTTGGGAAAAAGAATTAGATAATACAATAAAGATATGTTTGCAACTATTAGAGCCGATATTGATGATAAGTGTGGGCTTTATTGTGGGAGTATTTATTATAGCTATTATTATGCCTTTATTTGATTTGGTAAATAATATTGGTTTATAAATTTTTAGTTATTATGAGAAAGAATGATAAAAATGATGAATAAAATTGAACAACTAAAACTAAGTGAAGATGGTTTTACTTTGATTGAAATGATGATTGTTGTAGCAATTATTGCTATTTTGACAGCAATAGCCCTACCGAAATTTAATGAATCTTTAGCAATGGCAAATACATCTAGAGTACAAGCTGATTTACAATCTTTAGATACAGCAATAGCAATGTATAAAGTTCAAAATAATAGAGCACCACAGGATATAAGTGATTTAGATGAATATATTGATGTAGAAAATATAAAGGCACCTACTGGAGATGTATATGTAAATGGCGTTTTGACTTCTAATGAAACAGGAGAAAATTATAGTCTAAATTCAGATAAAACAAATGCTACTTTTATGGGAAAGACTAGAATGGAATTTGGTAAAAATACTAGTGAATAATATTCATAATTAGAGATAAATATAAAAGAGATAAGTAATAAAATGGAAGCAAGTTTTATTTATGATTTGATTGTTTGTATGTATTTAGGCAAAATTGCTTGGGTAGATTTTAAGACTTTGAAGATAAAAAATAAGAGTTTATTATATCTAGGGTTAATATTAGTTGTTCGATTAATGATTTTTAACATAGATTTAGAAAAAATAATCTATGCATTATTAATCAATTTAATTATCTTTTGTGTGATATATTTTTACCCTAAGCAATTAATGGGTGCAGGAGATTTGAAATTAGCTTTAGTTTTAGCCTTATGGTGTAATTATCCTCAATGTATAGTGGCGATATATGTAAGTTTTATTTTTGGCGGAATAGTGGCTATTTATTTTTATTTAAGGAACATAAATAAAGTGAGTAAAAAAGAAAAGATATCTTTTGCACCGATGCTTATTTTAGGAAATATTATAGCTTTTTTTGAAGCTGATGATATTTTAAATTTGTGGCTTAGTTTTATAGGTTAATTGCAAATGTGGTATGTAGAATTAATTATAATGACAGGGATTATAGCATTGTTTACACAGAGTGTGATATTTGTTGATTTTGCCAGTGAAGAACAGAAGGTCAATAATGAAGCAATTAATTTAGTCAGTATATTGATGAATGTGCAGGAGCGTTCAAGAAATTATCATTATATGAAAGATAGTGATTTTAGACCACATTGTTATATTTATAGAGATAAATATATATTGAAATTAAATGAAAATACGGCACAAAGGATTTATTATTTGCCTGATGATATAAAAATAGATTTTGATGATAATGCTAATTTTTATGTTTTTCGCCAAAATAGTTTATACAACAGTTGGCCAAATAAAACGATAAAAATTTATAGTGGAAATACAGCAAAATATATTGTGATAAATCGTGTGGGTAGGATACGTATAATAAATTCTTATGAGGACTCATCATGAATATGTGGCAAAATTTAAATAAAGATGAAAATGGATTTTTGCATATAGAATTATTGATTTTGATGGCTATATTATCTAGTGTAGCAATGATATATATTTGTATGGGAATATTGAGAAATCAACAGTTAAACAATGGTTATAGAATGACAGCGATATATTTAGCACAAGGATATTTAAATCTCATGGAAGAACAAAAAGCAAATATTATTCCCAATCAAATAGAATGCAATGGTATGAAATATATGATAAAACAAAAAGAAAATTTTCAAGGTGATATAGATGAAATCAGTATTGAAATAAGCTGGCATTATCATGATCAAGAAGAGATGGAATATCAAGAAAGAGAAATTAAAAGAGAAGCTATTAAATGAACAACAAGGCTTTATTGTAGGTAATGCATTGATAATTTTACCGTTAATTTTTAGTTTAATAATTGCTATTTTAGTCATAGTGCAAGCCATTAGCAGTAGTATCTTTAACTATATTGACAATTGGATATTGCAAGAACAGACGAAAAATATTTTGGAGAATATGGCAACAGAAATTACTTATGCTGATGAAATCATAGACCAGATAGATTTTGCGCATAAAGAAACTTTAATTATTGCGACAAAAAGAAGGGCTACAGCTAATTCTGATGATATGGAAAAATATATCGGCTTTCGCAAAGAAGGAGCGATTATTTATCGTTGTGAAATATCCAAATTGAATAATGATATATATACTATTCGAGCTAAACAGCCATTAAATAGCGAAAATTATTTTGGTAATGACAATATAAGTTATAGTTGTCGTAAAATTAGCGATGACTTATATCAGTTAGATGTAATTGGTAAAACTTATAGAACTAATCAAGAATTTAAACTCACTACAGTGGTTTTACAGCGAAATGCAAAAACAATGGATAATATAGAGCCTTAATTGAAGAAAAATGAGGTTTTAATCATGGACAAAGAAGATGGTATGATAAGTATTTCTATGCTGATTGTTTTGAGTTTAATGGCTGTTTTTTCTTTGTATATTTATAGATTAAGTCTTACAGAAAATGATAGTTTAGAAATATTAAAAATGAATATGCAGACTAAAAATTATACAATAAGTGAAAGTTTAAATTTAATTGATATATATAAATACGATAAAGAAAAATGGCAAGATGATTGCATGAAGGCACAAGGTAAAGATGAATTTGATAAAGCTATTATAGTAGATGAAAAGACAGTAACAGATAAACAGATGAAAAAATCTGTGCAGATAAAAGCATATTTAATGCAGACATATAATCAAGACATATACAAATTAATTGTAGAAAGTAGTTTAGAAGATATCACAAATCCAAATTGTATTTATTTACAAAAGAAAGATGATGATTGCATTGTACAGCGTTGGGAACGTTAAAAGAGAGTTAAAGAAAATAGGAAGAAAATTATATATAAGAGATTTTGCTAAGTTTATATTTGCTTATATAGAAGAAGATAAACTTTCTTTGCTGACAGTGCAGAAAATAACTGATGATAGATGGCAAATCATTCATTTTTATGCGGAAAAAATTCAGAAAAATAATGAAGATATTAATTTTTATCAAGAGATTTTATATAGATTTTATAAGGAACAAGAACGAGAAAATATAAAATATTTAGTGATAAATTTTGCTGAGCAAAAACATCAGATTTTACATTATAGTTTTCCTCGTATGCCTTTGTCGGAAATAAAAAAAGCCTTGTATTGGGAGTTACAGGAAGATATAAAGTTAGAAGAGTATTATTATACATATACACTAGAAGATGTAAAAGAAAATTATAATTTAAAAGTGAATTTAATCAATAAGAATTTAGTGGATTTATGGCAACAATTGGCAAAAGAACAAAATATTAATTTATATAGTGTGTTTTGTCAAAATGATATAAAAATAGATGTGATAGCAGAAGATGAATATATAAAAAGGTATAGAGTAGAAAAACGAAGCGATATTTTTAATTGTGAGCTACAAATAGATAGAGAATTATTGGCTGAAATAGAAGATTTTGACGTGATAAGTAAAATTTTAGTATGCTTTTTACAGCGACAATATCAAGAATTTTTGCCTAAAAGACAACAGTTGAGTTATTTAAATTGGCAAAATATATATTTATTGTTGATAACTATTTTATTATCTTGTAGTTGTTGTTTAGGTGGTTATATAATTACAAAATATTATCAAGCTGAAAGACAGGAACAAAATATAAAAGAAGAAATAACTTTAGTACAAAATGATATAGATGATATAGAGCAGTTAAAACAACAAGAAGCTTTAATTAAAGATAAACAAAAGTTAGTACAGAATTTAGAAGAAAAATCAGTGAATATATATGCTATTTTAATTAATTTAGGTGCAAATACAGTAGATGATGTGGCTTTAACTGATTTGAAGATAAAAGATGGAGAAATTTTTCTAAAGGGACGAGCGAGAAATTATCAAAGTATAGCTGTATATAAAGAGAAATTATCAGAAATAAGATTTTTCCAAACGAGTGAAATTGGAGAGATAAAGATTAATACGGAAGATAATTTATTGGATTTTACGATGAAGATAGTGATGAGGTAAAATGAAATATAAAGATTATAAACATTTAATTATTTGCATAAGTATCATTAGTCTATGGATAATGATACTATTTTTTTTAGGAAATATAGTGAGTTCTAAAATAGATATATTAAATACTGAAAAAAATCAACAACAAGAAGAATTGGTAAGTTATTATGATTTTATGGCAAAAAATAAAAATATAGATAGTTATAGAGAAAAGATAAATTTTAATTTAAACTTATTGGCAGAAAAAATACCGCAAGAGATAGATGAAGAAAAGTTTTTATTGCAGTTGAATGATATGGCAAAATATTCATCAGTGAATATCATAAAAATGATGCCTAAAAATAAGAGTACGCAAGATAATTTAAAGCAGGAAGAAATAGAACTTGTATTGCAAGGTGATTATTTTGCTATAGTTGATTTTTTACATCAATTGAATTTAAATAGTAGATTGGTAAGTATACAAGATAGCAATATTTTTATACAAAATAATACGATAAATGCGAAATTAACTTTACAAATTTATGCGAATAATTAATAATAGATAAAGATAAATAAAATCTGTTATAATTAAATAGAATATTTTTATATTTAAATTTTATACTTAATATAGATGGGAGTAGTAATCTATATGTTGATACAGCTAGAAGGTCTTATAAAAACTATAGGCATATTAGATGTCTTTGATATTTTAATTGTGGCATTTATTTTATATCGAGTGTATAAAATGTTAGAAAATACACGAGCGATAACCTTGACAAGAGGTTTATTGATATTATTACTTTTAGCGATTATTACTAGTTGGCTTGAATTGCATGTTATAAACTGGTTATTACAAAAGATTGTTACTTTATTATTTGTAGCATTGCCAATTGTATTTCAACCAGAATTGCGACGTGCTTTAGAGCATATAGGTGAAGGTGGATTTTTCAAACGTTCAATGTTGTTGAACTATGAAGAAGCTTGTTCGTTAGTATCAGAATTGGATAAGGCTGTTACAAAATTATCATCTACAAAAACAGGAGCATTGATTGTACTTGAGCGCAATATGGGTTTAAATGATATTTGTGCAAGTGGAATAAAAATCGATGGGATTGTTAGTGCTGAATTTTTATTAAATGTATTTATCCCAAACACTCCATTACACGATGGAGCAGCCATTATACGCGGTAATCGTTTGATTGCGGCAGGTTGTTTATTGCCGCTTACTGATGATAGGTCATTGAGTACAGAGCTTGGAACTCGCCATCGTGCAGCTATAGGTTTATCAGAACAATGTGATGCTGTAGTTGTTATTGTCAGTGAGGAGACAGGAACAATTTCTGTGGCTGAAGCAGGTAGAATATATCGTCATTTAGATTCTGAACAGTTAAAACAATATTTGATGCCAATATTTTCACCAAGAAAGACAACCTTAAAAGAAGCTGTCTTGAAATGGAGGCAAAAAAAATGATAAGTTTTTTTAGAAAAAATCTTCCAGAAAAATGTTTAGCACTTATAGTTGCCATAGGTTGCTGGATTTTTGTAATGAATGACCAAAATCCGCAGATTGAAAATACTTATACAGTGCCAATTGGAATAGTTAATGCACCAGAAGGATATCAAATATCCAAAGATGTTGAAGAAGTAAAATTGAAAGTGCGTGCACCACGTTCGCTATTTTCAAATGTAGAAACATCTAGCTTTAGAGCTTATGTAGATTTAAATGGTGTGGAAAATGGAATTCATGATTTACAGATACAGACAGTTTTACCTAGTGGTTTTGAATTGATTTCAGCAGGTCCAACAAAAGTATCTATAAATGTTGATAAAATTGAGCAAAAAGAAGTACCTGTTCGCTTGAATTTATCTGGTATTCCAGGTGATGACAAAGTGGTAGCAAGTGTAGAACAGTCTTTACAGAATATAACAATTGAAGGTCCTGTTAGCATTTTAAATAAAGTAACAGCGGCAGTAGGTTATATTGGTGTAAATGGAAATAATGAAAACTTTAGTGTAACAGTGCCACTTATTGCAGTTAATGACAAAGATAAAGAAGTGGAAGGCGTTAAGCTATTACCTAAAACAGTAGATGTTTCCATTATTTTGGCTAAAGGTTTAAACAAAAAAATTATCGATATAAAACCGACATTGATGTCTGATTTGCCAATGGGTTATATCTTAAAATCAGTGAAGGTAGAGCCTGAAAAAATAGAAGTTAGTGGTAATCCTGATATTATTGGCAATATGACTTATTTATCCACAGAAAATATATCTTTGGCAAATGTTACAAAATCGACTAAACAAACAGTTAATTTAATTGTGCCAGAAGATATAAATGTTCCTAATCAGGAAGTAACTGTATGGATAGAAATAGAAACAAAAGAAAATAAAACTGATAATAAAACAAATAAATAAAGTTAAAATAAGATAAAGTAGGTTTGTTAAATGATAAGAATTAAAAATTTTAATGTACCATTTAATGACCAATCTCCAATAAATGATTTAGTTGCAAAACGATTAAAGTTACCACCTCAACATATTGATGAGGTGGTAATTGTTCGTAAGGGGATTGATGCTAGAAGGTATAAAGGAGCTCCTATTTATTTTGTGTATATATTAGATGTGAAAGTTAATATTGCAGAAAATAAAGTTTTAGCTAGATTAAAAAAAGACAAGAATATAGAAATTGTAACTACAAAAAAAGCAGATAAAATTAATTGTCAAAAAAGTAAAATATCTAGACCGATAATAATTGGTTTTGGTCCTGCGGGAATGTTTTCGGCGTTAGTTTTGGCTAAAAATGGATATCGACCACTTATTTTTGAACGTGGAAGTGATGTGGATACTAGACATCAAGATATTGAAAAATTTTGGCAAGGTGGACAATTAAAAGAAAATTCGAATGTACAATTTGGCGAAGGTGGAGCAGGAACTTTTTCTGATGGCAAATTAACAACTCGTATCAATGATAATAAGATTACAGATGTGTTAGAAGCTTTTGTAGAAGCTGGAGCACCACCAGAAATAAAATATTTGCATAAACCACATATCGGTACAGATATTTTGCGCATTATTGTAAAAAATATTCGTGAAAAAATAAAAGCTTTAGGCGGAGAAATTTTCTTTAATTCACAAGTTACAGATTTTATAATAAAAGATGATAAAATCTGTGGAGTTGAAATCAACCATAAAGAAAAATTCACAGCAAGTGATGTATTTTTAGGTATTGGTCATAGTGCAAGAGATACGTATGAATTGTTATATTCTAAGGGAATATCCATGGAAGCGAAACCTTTTGCAATTGGTGTCCGTATAGAACATCCGCAAGATTTAATTGATAAAGCTCAATATGGTGAAGATTATAAAAGTGAATTATTGCCAGTAGCAGATTATTCATTGACTTATAATAATCGCCAAAAAGGTAGAAGTGTATATTCTTTTTGTATGTGCCCAGGTGGTCAAGTAGTAGCTGCCGCTTCAGAGTTAGGCAGAGTCGTTGTAAATGGTATGAGTAATTATAAACGTAATTCTGGTATTGCAAATAGTGCTCTGCTCGTCAATGTAACGCCAGATGATTTTGGTCATAATGTCTTAGATGGCATTGCTTTTCAACGTCATTATGAAGAAATGGCATATATTTGTGGCGGTAGAAATTATCATGCACCAGTGCAAACGGTTGGCGATTTCTTAAAAGATAAAGTAAGTGATGATAATTTTTTAGTAGAACCAACGTATAAACCGGGAGTAAAGATTTGCAATTTACGCGAATGTTTACCAGATTTTACAACGCAGATGTTGGCTGAAGCATTACCTAATTTTGATAAGAAAATTCCAGGTTTTGCAGGTGAACATGTGGTGATGACTGGGGTAGAAATGCGTTCTTCTGCACCATGTAGAATTATCCGTAACAGACAAACATATATGTCTGAAAATGTAAAAGGGTTATATCCTATAGGCGAAGGTGCTGGATACGCTGGTGGTATAATGAGTGCTGCTGTTGACGGCGTAAATGCAGCTTATGCTTATATAGAAAATATTATAGAATAATTGAGAGGGGTTTATTTTATGGCTAGAATGTTTGGAACTGATGGTGTTAGAGGTAAGGCAAATGTTGAATTAACACCAGAATTAGCTTATAAGTTAGGACGTGCTGCTGCTATTTATTTTACAAAGAAAGATGGAGAAGCTTGCACAATCTATATTGGTAGAGATACTCGCTTATCTGGTCCAATGTATGAAGCAGCTTTATCTGCAGGGATTTGTTCTGCTGGTGGTAATGTAGTATTAACAGGTATAATGCCAACTCCAGCTGTAGCTTATTTAGCTCGCAAACATAAAGCTGATGCAGGTATTGTAATTTCTGCTTCTCACAATCCATTCCATGATAATGGTATTAAATTCTTTGGTGGCGATGGTTATAAATTACCAGATGCCGTAGAAGATGAAATCGAAGCATTAGTACATGAAATTGAAAATAATGATAATTTATATCGTCCAACAGATGATAAAATTGGTAATGTAGTTTATCGTCATGATTTATTAGATGAATATGTATCTTTTGTAACTAAAACTACTGATATCGAATTAGAAGGTATGAAAATTGTTTTAGACTGCGCAAATGGTGCAGCTTATGAAGCTATGCCAAAAATTTTACGTCGTTTAGGTGCAGATGTAATCGTAATTCACGATAAACCAAACGGTATCAATATCAACGATAATTGCGGTTCAACACATTTAGAATCTTTGATGGAAGCTGTAAAAGAACATAAAGCAGATATTGGTATTGCTCATGATGGTGATGCTGATAGATGTTTATGCATTGATGAAAATGGTGAATTCATCGATGGCGACCATATGATTGCAGCTTGTGCTATTTATATGATGGGCAAAGGCAAATTAAAAGATAATACTGTAGTTACTACAGTTATGGCAAATATCGGTTTCCATAAAGCTATTAAAGAAAATGGTGGCCGTACAGAAATCACAGCTGTAGGTGATAGATATGTATTAGAAAATATGCTTGCTAATGGCTATAACTTAGGTGGAGAACAATCTGGTCATATTATCTTCACAGATTTTTCTACCACTGGTGATGGCCCTGTTACAGCACTTCAAGTATTATCTTATTTAAAACGTACAAGACATAAAGCTTCTGCAATTACAAAAATCATGACAAGTTATCCACAGCTTTTAGTAAATGTAAAAGTAGCTACTAAAGATGGTTGGGAAGATAATGAAGCTATAAAAGCTTCTATCGAAGAAGGCAAACAACAATTAGGTGAAAATGGTCGTATTTTAGTACGTCCATCTGGTACAGAGCCATTAATTCGTGTAATGGCTGAAGGCCCTGACCAAAAAGAATTGGAAGAAATCTGCTATAAAATTGCTGATGTAGTAAAAGTTCAGCAAGGATAAATAGAAAAATATATTTATTTTATTTTTATTGACAAAATCATAAGTTATAATTAAAATATGAGCATGCACAAAGATGAAATAATTTTGTGCATGCTTTTTTGATATAGTTCTGTATATAAAGATAATAAAAGGGTTTATATAAACTTTAGCGCTGGCTCTGTTTTATATTTATGCAATAGAGTACGAGGAAGAAGTCGTCGAAAATATCAGCGGATGCTTCTCGGCTTAATCTAGTCGATAGTAGCTGGCAAACCTTTTAAGTGATTAAAAGGACAATACAGCAAAAGATTTATACAGAAAATATATCTTCAAAAATTTAATAATTTAATTTTAGGAGGCATATTTTTATGTGCGGTATTGTAGGTTATGTTGGTGAAAAACAGGCAGCTAATTTTTTAATTGATGGATTAACAAAATTAGAATATAGAGGATATGACTCTGCTGGTATTGCTGTTTTTGATGGTGAAAAAATTAATGTGGCAAAATCTGTTGGTCGCTTAGCGGCATTAAAAGAAAAAATCAAAAATAATACTCCTGAAGGTGTAATGGGTATTGGTCATACTAGATGGGCAACTCATGGACGTCCATCTGATGTGAATTCTCATCCACATACAGATTGTTCTGGCAAATTCGCTATTGTACACAATGGTATTATCGAAAATTTTATGTCTTTAAAAGAAGAATTAATAGCTAAAGGACATAAATTTGTTTCTGAAACAGATACTGAAGTTGTAGCTCATTTAATCGAAGATGTTTATGAAGGCGATTTTGTAGAGGCTGTAAATAAAGTATTGAATAGAATTGAAGGTTCTTATTCTCTTGCTTTCATGTGCCAAGATTATCCAGATACACTTATTTGTACTAAAAAAGATAATCCACTAGTAATCGGTTTAGGTGAAGGTGAAAACTTTATAGCTTCTGATATCCCTGCTATTATTGCTTATACTCGTCGTACTTATATCATGAATGATGGCGAAATTGCAGTAGTTAAAAAAGATAGCATTTGGGTAACAGATAGAAAAGGTAATCCTATTACTAAAAAAGTATTTGAAGTAAATTGGAATGCTGAAGCTGCTGAAAAAGGCGGATATGAACATTTCATGTTAAAAGAAATTCATGAACAGCCAAAAGCAGTAAGAGATACAATTTCTCCACGTATCAATAAAGAAAATACACAAGTTGTTTTAGATGAATTAAAATGGACTAAAGAATATGTAGAAAACTTTAATAAAATCTATATTGTAGCTTGTGGTACAGCTTATCATGCTGGTCTTGTGGGTAAATATTACATTGAAAAATTAGCTCGTATACCAGTAGAAATTGATATTGCTTCTGAATTTAGATATCGTGATCCAATTATTGATGAACACACACTTACAATTGTTATCAGTCAGTCTGGTGAAACAAGTGATACACTTGCAGCACTTAAAGAATCCAAACGTCTTGGTGCAAAAACTTTAGCTATTACAAACGTAGTAGGTTCTTCTATTGCTCGTGAAGCTGATCAGGTAATGTACACATGGGCTGGCCCAGAAATCGCTGTAGCTTCTACAAAAGCATATACAACTCAGCTTGTAACAATGTTCTTATTTGCTATGTATGTTTCTGGCTTAAAAGGTACTATTACAACTGAAAGAACTCATGAACTTTTAACACAGCTTCGTTTACTTCCAGATGAAATAAATCGTACTTTAGAAGATGTAGAACCAATCAAAACTTTTGCTAAAAATTATGCATTTAACAATGATGTATTCTATATTGGTCGTTCTTTAGACTATAATGTAGCACTTGAAGGTTCTTTAAAATTAAAAGAAATTTCCTATATTCACGCTGAAGCATATGCAGCTGGTGAATTAAAACATGGAACACTTGCATTGATTGAATCTGGTGTGCCTGTTATTGCTCTTGCAACTCAAAAAAGTGTATATGAAAAAACTTTAAGCAATATTAAAGAAGTAAAAGCTCGTGATGCAGTTATGATTGGTATTGCGGCTGAAGATGATAATGAACTTGAAAAATATGTAGACCATGTAATTAAAGTTCCAGCTACAGATGAATTATTAATTCCACTTTTAACTGTAGTACCTTTACAATTACTTGCTTATTATGCAGCAATTACTCGTGGTTGTGATGTAGATAAACCTCGTAATCTTGCTAAATCTGTAACAGTAGAATAAAAAAGTCTAAAACGGCTGTAGAATTTGCAGCCGTTTTTATTAATTTTGTTTAATAGTAGTTGACAAATAAGAAAAATAATACTATTATCTAGAAAATACTTTTATTACATTTTATTTTGCGTTATACTAGTACTATAAAAAATAAGGAAAGAGGTATTGTCGTGGCATATTATTTTAAAGAAGCATCTCATACTTTTGGGGAATATTTATTAGTTCCAGGTTATTCTTCTGAAAAATGCATTCCTGCAAATGTTTCTCTTGAAACTCCACTTGTAAAATTCAGAAAAGGTGAAGAACCAAAAATAAAGCTTAATGTTCCAATGACTTCCGCTATCATGCAGGCTGTATCTAATGATACAATGGCTATTGCACTTGCAAAAGAAGGCGGTATTTCCTTTATTTACGGTTCTCAAAGCATTGAAGACCAAGCCGCAATGGTTAGTCGTGTAAAAAATTATAAATCTGGTTTTGTAAGTAGTGATTCTAATATTATGCCTTCTACTACTTTAGGCGAAGTATTAGCATTAAAAGCTAAAACTGGACATTCTACAATGGCTGTTACTGAAGATGGTACACCAACAGGAAAATTAGTAGGTATTGTTACTAGCCGTGATTATCGTGTTAGTCGTATGAGCATGGATACAAAAGTTGAAACTTTCATGACTCCATTTAACAAATTAATCTATGCTGATGCAGATACTACTACATTGTCTATGGCAAATGACCTCATTTGGCAACATAAATTAAATATGTTACCTCTTGTTGATAAAAATCAACGTTTACGCTACATGGTATTTAGAAAAGACTATACAGATAACAAAGAACATGCATTAGAACTTACAGATAACAATAAACGTTATTTAGTAGGTGCTGGTATCAACACTCGTGATTATGCAGAACGCGTTCCTGCACTTTTAAAAGCTGGTGCTGATGTACTTTGTATCGACTCTTCTGAAGGTTTTTCTGAATGGCAAAGAATAACATTAAAATATATTCATGAAAACTTCGGCGAAGATGTAAAAGTTGGTGCTGGTAACGTAGTAGATAGAGAGGGTTTCCGTTTCTTAGCTGAAGCAGGTGCTGACTTCGTAAAAGTTGGTATCGGTGGTGGTTCTATCTGTATCACTCGTGAAACAAAAGGTATTGGTCGTGGACAGGCTACAGCTTTAATTGATGTAGTTGAAGCTCGTGATGAATATTATAAAGAAACAGGTATTTATATTCCTGTATGTTCTGATGGTGGTATTGTACATGACTATCATATGACTCTTGCATTAGCTATGGGTGCAGATTTCCTCATGCTCGGACGTTATTTCTCCCGCTTTGATGAAAGCCCAACAAATAAAGTTCGTATCAATGGTACTTACTTAAAAGAATATTGGGGTGAAGGTTCTAATCGTGCTCGTAACTGGCAACGTTATGACCTCGGTGGAGATAAAAAATTATCCTTCGAAGAAGGCGTTGATTCCTACGTTCCATATGCAGGACCATTACATGATAACGTTATGTTAACTCTTAGTAAAATGCGTTCTACAATGTGCAACTGTGGTGCATTAAACATCAAAGAATTCCAAGACAAAGCAAAACTTACTTTAGTTTCCGCAACAAGTATTGTTGAAGGCGGTTCTCATGATGTTATTCTTAAAGATAAATTCAGAGGTAATGATTGATTTTAATTAAATTTAAATGATATTATTGCAGTAAATAAAAAAGATTGCATTAGAAAATTTTCTAGTGCAATCTTTTTGTTTTATATAGTTGTTTTAACTACATATATTGATTAATTCTTTTGTATATTCTTCTTGGGGATTTTTTAGAATTTCTGAGGTTAAGCCTCGTTCAATGATTTTTCCTTGATACATAATCAATATTTTATTACATAATTTTTGGACTAAAGCTAAATCATGAGAGATAAAAATAATGCTTAAATCTAGTTCTTGGCGAAGTTTTAATAGTAAATTCAAGATTTCCATTTGCGTTATCGTATCTAATGCAGATGTTATTTCATCACAGATTAGAACTTGAGGTTTAATAGAAATAGCCCTAGCTATAGCACAACGCTGACATTGACCACCACTTATTTGATGAGGATATTTATTTTTTATTTCCAAGGGTAAAGCTACTTTAGTTAATAAATCATCTAAAATTTGTTTTGCTTGAGCTTTGTTTGTACCAATATTGAGGAGTGGCTCAATAATACTATCGCCTAGACGTTGACGCGGATTAAATGATTCTTGAGGTAATTGAAAGACCATTTGTACTTGGAGATAAAATTGTTTCAATTCTTGTCTAGAATATTGATGGATATTTTTATCTTTAAATAATACTTCTCCTGTAGTTGGCGTTTCAAGTCTTATTAAAATATTGGCTAATGTAGATTTGCCACAGCCACTTTCGCCGACAATGGCAAGGCTATCACCTTTTTTCAAGGTGAAGTTTATATTATCTAAAGCTTTAAAGTCATGGTCATTTTTTAGATAGTTTTTAGTCAAATTGATGACTTTTAAAATTTCTTGCATGAAAGCACCTCTTTAGGTGTTTATTTTTTTAGTGTGATAACGGCTTGTAATAATTTTTTAGTGTAATCTTCTTGCGGATTGGCTAAAAGAATTTTTGTGGGATTTTGTTCAATTATTTTGCCTTGGTGCATGATGATGATTTTATCTGCTATTTTAGCTAAAACTTTTAAATTGTGAGATACGAATAAAATGCTCGTATTTAATTTTTGTTTCATCAATAATAATTCTTGCAAAACTTTAGCTTGGGACATGACGTCTAAAGCAGAAGTAGGCTCATCAGCAATTAATAATTGAGGTTTTAACATCATTGTTAAGGCGATATTAATGCGTTGGTTCATGCCACCAGATAACATAAAGGGATAGGCATTTAAAATATTTTTGCCGTCATTTAAACCTATTTTGGTAAAAATATCTAATGTTTGAGAGATGATTTCATCAGATGTGATTTTTTGATGTGCAGATATGGTTTCAATGAATTGACTTTTAATAGTGCGGACAGGGCAAAAAAACGTTTGCGGATTTTGTGAAATAAAGGCGATTTCTTTACCATAGATATGAGTTAATTGTTTTGTTTTTAAGTCATATAAATTTTTATCTTGCCAATGGATTTCACCTTGAATATTAAAATCTTGTGGCAATAGATGTAAAATGCTATTTAATAAAGTAGTTTTTCCAGAGCCAGAACCGCCAGCAATTCCAATTATTTCAGCAGTATTTAATTTTAGATTGATGTTATTTAAGATATTTTGTTTATTATGGGAAATAGTTAAATCTCGAATAGTTAATAAGGACATGATTGACCTACCTATTTATTATTTAAAATCTAAATCGGCAGTGATTTCATAATAATCACTAGGATGAGCTACAAAATTTATGACCTTGGACTTAGAGACAAAAGACATTTTTAAATGAGAAGCGAAGATAAAGCCATAATCATTTAATAAAATCTGTTGCATCTGCACTGCTAAGTCAGCTCGTTTTTGACTATCGAATTCATTATGCAATTTTTGAGCTAAGATTTCTAATTTATCGTTATAATATTTACCACGATTTTTGGCTGAATTTTGGAGACAATGTGTAGTGAAGAAATATTCTGGATCGCCAGTCGGTGCAGTTACAAAGGCACTGGCATAAATATCCCAGTTTCCATTAGCTAAAAATTCTTGTTGATTGATAGTATTATTGATTTTTAAGTCAATGCCGATAGTTTTTAGATTGGCTTGAGCGATTTCTGCAAGCAAGGGCAATTCTTGGCGACCAGGATAAGTCAGCCAACGAAGTATGAGTTTTTGTCCATTTTTATCAACATAGCCATCACCGTCATTATCTACCCAGCCAGCTTGAGCTAATAGTTCTTTAGCTTCTGTTGGATTGTAATTTACAGTTTGTAATTTATCGCCACCAAAGGTGAAATTATCTGGGAAAGCACCAATGGCTATAGAGCCATTATCTTGGAGTAGATTATGCGTAAAACCTTGTTTATCTAAACTCATAGCTATAGCTTTGCGAACATTATAATCTTGAAGTATAGGATTGTTATAGTTTATTTGGGCAAAAAAACAGCGAGAAGTAGCTATTGAACTCACATGATAATCAGGATTATTTTGGAATAAATCTAAATTAGCATAAGGAAGACCTTGAACAGCATCAAATTCTCCAGTTTGCAATGCCATAGTGAGCGTATCGCCATCTACTACTTCAGTTATAATTACTTTATCCATGGCTACATTGCCGTTCCAGTAATTAGGATTTTTTACGAGTTCAATTTGTTTATCTGATACTTTAGTCGCGATAAAAGGACCAGTACCAGCTACATTATTATCAGCAGTAATGCCATATTGCATATCGATAATGGCACCATAAGGATCGCTGAGATAATTTAAAAGAGCAGGTACTTTTTCTTGTGATTTAATGATGACATCTTGACCATCAGCTGTGATTGAGGCAATTTTTAAATCAAAAGGAGCTCTGTCATGATTTTTGATTAAATCTTCTAGACATTCTTTGACAGCTTGACCATCTAAGGCTCTACCACTAGAAAATTTAATATTATCTTTTAAAGTGATTTTTACAGTATAATCATCTAATTGTTCATAACTTTTAGCCAGCCATGGTTCAAGTTGCATTTTATCATTAAATTTAAATAAAGTTTCGCCAACACCATAGCGAACTGCTGACCAGCCGGAATAATCATGGTGGGGGTTTAGACCAGTATTGCCCATTTCAATACCATAGGCAGTAGTGCCGAAATGAAATACTTTTTCTGTGGAAGAAGTAGTGTTATCGGAAGTACAACCTGTTAAATAAAAACTTATTAAAAATAAACATAATGCTAGGACTTTAGAAAAAGACATGAAAACCTCCTATTTTATTTTAGGATAATTGTTTAGGATCTAGTTTCTCATTGAGTACATCAGCAAATAGATTAAATAGTAATACTGTGAGAAAAATAGCAGCAGCAGGAGCTAAAATCATCCATGGAGCAATTTGTAAAAAAATACGACCACTGCTCATCATGGCACCCCATTCTGCTGATGGAGGCATAGCACCTAAGCCTAAAAAAGATAGACCAGCAATTTCCATAATCATAGTGCCGATATTTAAAGTGGCCGTAGTGAGTAAAATGGGGAATATATTGGGTAAAATATGTTTGTAGATAATTTTGAAATCACTAGAACCATTGATAATGCTTGCTTTGATAAATAGAGAATTTTTTAAAACTAAAGTTTGACTGCGAGCAAGTAGGGCAAATTTGGGCCAGGAAATCAATGAAAGTGCCAGTATGGCATTAAAAATACTACCACCTAAAATGCCAACTAAAGCGATAGCAAAGATAATTCCCGGAAAAGCAAGAAAAATATCTGTGATTCGCATTAAAAGATTGTCTAAGTTTTTGCCAAAATAGCCACAGATAACACCGATTAAAGAACCGAAAACACTTGATATAATGACGAGAAATAATGAAGAAAAAATAGTCGTTTGAGCACCGATTAAGATGCGAGAAAAGATATCGCGACCATATTTATCTGTACCGAGTAAGTGTATGGTATTAGGTGCTTGTAGTGTATTAGCTAAATTTTGTTCATAAGGATCAAACGGTACAATATATGGTGCTAGGATAGTGATGAATAGTAAAATGCAAATAGCAAAAGTTAATAAATAAAATTTTAAATTAGTATTCATATTAAGCTTTCCATTGTTGTTTTATTCTAGGATCTAAATAATGATATAAGATATCTGCAATCAGATTGATAAACATATAGATAAGAGAGAGATAAAATACATATGCTAAAACGATAGGATAATCGAGAAGATTGATAGCATCAATAGCCAATTTGCCGATACCGTCCCAGCGGAAAATAGTTTCAATGATGGCACTGCCACCCAAAAGTGAACCAATAGATAGACAGATAAGCGTTAAAAGTGGAAGTGTAATCATTTTTAAAATACTGTGAATTAAAATTGTAGATAATTTTAAACCACGAGCTTTAGCACAGCGTACGTAATCTTGATGAAGTTGCTCAATGACTACAATGCGGATTTGGCGGATATACTTTGCACTCATAGGCAGGGCAAGTGCTATGGAAGGCAAAATAAGACCGATAAAATTATTATCAATTAAAACAGGAATTAATTTTAATTGTACGGAGAAAATATAAATTAAAATTAGAGCCACTACAAATCCAGGTAAGGAATTGCCGATAAAGCTAAATAGGCGAATAATATAATCAATTATTTTATTTTGTTTAATCGCTGATAAAATACCAAGTGGTAAAGATATCAATAAAGTCAATAAAATAGAGCTAAGTGTCAGATATAAAGTCTGTGGTAATTTATCAAAAAACAGAGAAGAAACATCTTTTCCGGAAAGATAAGAAGTTCCCATATTGCCAGATAATATGGATAATAGCCAATTTACATATTGAATAAATATCGGCTGGTCTAAACCTAAATCTTGGCGAATTTGTGTTTTAGTGGCTTCTGAATAAACGACTCCACGATTTAGTTCCATGATATCGACAATATCATTAGTTGAATGTAATAAAATAAAAGTGAATAAAGTAATACCTAATAAAATAGGTATTAAATAAAGTAAACGATGTAATATATATTTTTTCATGATTTTCCTATATAAAATATAAATAGAATAATAGCAAATAATTAATTTATTTTTGTGCGTAGATTAAAAATACAGGAGCAGGATTATAGAATTTATCTTGATGTTTGTAAATACGTTGACCGATATTTGTATCAGCAAATACATCTTTGAATTGAAGTTGTTTTAAAATGCGTAAATCCCAATCAGGACGTATTTTTGAAGATATTTCTAAGCTATTTTTGATTAAATCACATTCGTGCATGAGTGTAGGTTTCACTTGGCGGTGAGCATGATTTAAAGGTAGATTTTCTATTTTACTTTGATAAAATTGCTCATTGCCATAATCGGCATCAAAATTTAATAAAATTCCCTGTGGTTTTAATACGCGATACCATTCACTATAAGCTTTTTGTGGATTGGGTAAAGTCCATGTAAGATTTCTAGAGATGACGACATCAAAAGTATTATCTGCAAAATAAAGATTTTCAGCGTCCATCACTTGAAAATTGATTTTATAATCATGCTGTTGAAGTTTAGTTAAAGATTGTTTAGCTTGCTCAATCATGGAAGCTGTTAAATCAATGCCTTCTACTTCGTGATGATATTGGGCAAGTAGATTGGCAAAAAAGCCAGTGCCTGTGCCGACATCAAGGATTTTGCAAGGTTTTTGCGGTAAATATTTAGTGATTTCAGTGAGCCATAATTCAGACATATAACTATGCAATTCTTCTTGTCGTAATTGAGCAAAATTTTCACTGCGTTTTGTCCAATAATTAATAATTCTATCTTTGATTTTTGTTTCCATAAAAATTCCCCATTTTATATTGATTTAGATTATTTGATTGCTTTAATTAAAAACATTGGCGTAGAAGCATAATTTAATTTTTCTTCATTGCTCCATACTTGTTGCCAGATATCTGGAATAATATTTATCGTAGTAAAACCGATTTTGGTTAAAATTTCTCTATCCCAATCAGGTCGAGTTATACTGCTCAAAGGAACTTGTCTAGCGATATTTTCCATGGCATCAATATCGGTGCAAGTATAGTGGTCTTCCATGTGAGCTTTGGCAACCATTTTTCTATCTTCTTCGTAAGCTTGTCTTTTTTGCTCATCAAATAAATGGTTGTACCAATTAGCATCAAAATTTAAGAAAACGCCATCTTTTTTTAAGACGCGATACCATTCGCTATAAGCTTGTTGTGGATTTTCTAAATTCCATGTCAGATTGCGTGTAACGATGATATCAAATTTTTCATCAGGAAAATTTAAATTTTGAGCATCCATCTGTTGAAAGTCGATTTGTTCACTGAGTTTACCTGCATTTTGTTTAGCTTCTAAAAGCATTTGTTCAGTGTAATCAATAGCTGTGATGTCAAAACCTAATTGAGCTAAAATGATGGCAAAAAAGCCTGGTCCAGTGCCAATATCTAAGATTTTTATACTTTTATTAGCTTTAAAGGGAATGTATTGCAATAAAGTTTGTTGCCATTTATATTTTTGTTCACTATGTAATTCGCCTTGATTGACTTGAGAATATCCTTCGGCACGGTTTGTCCAATAAGTTTGTATTTCTTGTAATAATTTTGTCATAATTATCCTCACCATTGTATGATTATGTAAATTAGTATAAAACGATAAATATTTAGCTACAAGCTCTACTAGGGGATATAAATAAGCGAAAAATGAAAAAAGCTATAAAGAAGATTATTCCTTGAAAATACAGCGATAGGAAAGATTTTCTTTATAGCTTAGATTTATTTTTTAGATGTAATATGGGGAAGGGGCGGTTATCACTATCTACAGGTGAATGTTTAAAAATAGTAAAACCTTGTCGTAAATAAAATTTTAGAGCTTTAGGATTTTGTTTATTTACATCAACATATTTAATTTGATAATCTTGTATGGCTGTGGAAATCATTTTATAGCCGATACCTTGTTGAAAATAATCAGGACTTAAAAATAACATCTCTAATTTATCGTCAGCAATTCCAGCAAAACCGATAGGCGTATCATCATCTGTAAATGATACGAGTAAAATCGGAATTTGTTTTAATCCTATGACTACTTGAGGCAAAATATCTTTTATATCTTGAGGAGAAAGAAATAAATGTGTAGCATCAACTGATTTTTGCCAAATAATTGTCAACTTATGTATGAGTGTTTCATTTCGCAAAGAGTAATCTATTTCTTTTAGATACATAATGAAACTCCTTTCGCTAAGGTGATAAATATATTTTAATTTATTATAGATTATATTTGAAGGCTTTTAGAAGAATTGATATAATAAAGCATAATATTTTATTTGTAGTTTTAAAGAAAAGGACGAAGAAAATGAGAGAATTTACAAAAATAAAAATTACGCCTAAAGGAGAACGTTCTGTAAAACATGGTCATCCATGGGTTTTTGGTGATGAAGTAATTGACATTGATGGCACTTATGAAAATGGCGATTTAGTTGATGTACTTACAAATAAAGGCAAATACCTAGGTACAGGTTTTATCAATGATAATTCTAAAATTCGCATAAGAATTATTTCCACAAATGCTAATGATAAGTTTGATGAAGCATTTTGGGAACGTCGCGTGCGTTATGCTATTGATTATCGCCGTCAAGTAATGGGTGAAGACTTCAACTGCTGTCGTTTGATTTTTGGTGAAGCAGATAGTTTCCCTGGACTTACAATTGACCGTTTTGAAGATGTATTAGTAGCACAAGTTTTATCTTTAGGTATCGAAGTTCGCAAAGATGTTATTTTTAGCAAAGTAATTGAAATTATGCGTGAATATGGCGAAGAAATAAATTGCTTTTATGAACGCAATGATGTTAAAATCCGCAAACTTGAAGGCATGGAAGAATACAAAGGATTTTATAAACATCCATTATTAGATGAAAGTAAGGAACGTACAACTTTAGTCATCACTGAAAATAATATTAAATATAATGTTGATGTAGAAAACGGACAAAAAACAGGCTTTTTTTTAGACCAAAAATACAATCGTAGAGCTGTAGCTCATTTGGTAAAAGGCAGAAAAGTATTAGATTGCTTCACTCATACAGGAGCATTTGCTTTAAATGCTGCTAGTGGCGGTGCATTATCTGTAACAGCTGTGGATATTTCTCAAGAAGCAGTAGATATGACTACTAAAAATATTGAGATGAATGGGCTTGATAATGCAAAAGCGATTAAAGCTGATGTATTTAATTTATTAACAAAACTTATTGAAGAAAAAAATAAAGATTATGATTTTATCATCTTAGATCCACCAGCATTTACAAAGTCTCATGCGACTGTAACAAATGCTTATCGTGGATATAAAGATATCAATTTGCGTGCAATGAAATTATTGCCACGTGGCGGATATTTAGCAACTTGTTCTTGCTCTCATTTCATGAAAGAAGATTTATTCTTAAAAATGTTAAATGAAGCAGCAAGTGATGCCAAAGTAACACTTCGTCAGATTGAAGCACGTCAGCAATCTCCTGACCACCCAATTGTATTTGGTATCCCAGAAACTTATTATCTTAAATTCTATTTATTCCAGATCGTATAGTTAGAAGAGAGGCAAATATTTTTGATATTTGCCTCTTTACTATATAATAACTATTTAGAGGTGTAAATAATTGTATTTACGACATTTTAATGAAAATGATTATCTTGAATTGACAAAATATTATATGCCTAATTTAAAAGAAGAACAATTTAAACAGATAATAAGAGAATGGAATTTATTGAAACATAAAAATAAATTTTTTGAGATATTTGCTATTGTAGAAAATAGACAGATAGTGGGTATGATATCATTATATCAACATACTAGTACTGTAGTTAGTGAAGGAGTAGAAATTTTTAAACCATTTAGGAATAAAGGATTAGCAACTAAAAGTATACTGTTAATACAAAATATAGCTAAATTTTATGGATATAAGGTAATTACTGCTCAAGTAGCTAGAAAGAATATAGCTAGTATAAAACTTCACAAAAAGTTAGAATTTGAAATATATCATGAATTTATTTCTCTAAAAGAAAATCGGCAATTATTATTTATAAAAACCTTATAAATCAATAATGCGGATTTCATTGCCATGAGGTAGTAATAGATTATATAAATCTTCAAATTTTAAAAATACAGTGGCTGTATTTTCCATAGGATGCATACCTATTGTTTGATTTTGTAATTCACTGTCAAATATCATTAAGATATTTTTATCTTTGTTATTTAATATGGCAAGTGGTGTAACGCTACCAGGTTTTACTTCTAGCATTTGTTCCATGGCTTCTTGTTTTGCAAAACTAAGACGTTTGCTAGGAATTTTTTCACTTAATTCTTTGAGGTTGATATTTTTATGCACAAATAAAGAAACAAGATAGAAGTTTTTCTTTTTAGCATCACATAAAAATAGATTGCGAATGACCTTTTCACGATTAGGAAGATTGGATTTATCGCCTTCCTCTACAGAAAATATAGGTTCATGTTCATATTTAGTAAAAGGTATTTGTTTATCAGTAAGATATTGTAAGATTTCAGTCTTATTCAAAATAAAATCTCCTTTAATTGAATTTAGATATAAAAAAGCTGTAATAATTGAGTATTTTCTCAAATTATTACAGTTTTTTTGTCATATCGTGCCAAACTTAAAAGTTTTAGTAGGATATATAGCTTAGAACATAGAAAACATCAAATGTTACGGTTAAATAAAAAGTTATAGAATATCTATAATAAAAATAAATATTCAAAAACAATAAATGTTATGGTTAAAAATATAAACGTACTAAATATTATATCGTGTATATATTCTTTTTACAATATTGTTTAAGTAAATAAAAAAATTTACTTAACTATCTATATTTAAAACTCTATAATAAAATTAAATTGAACATAAAAAGAGGAGATAATATATTAACTTTAATTTTTGAAAAAATATTAGATATAATTATTAACATCAATGTGTATATTAATGTTAATTTCTAGTTTTTGACAATGGTAAGAGAAATAATGTTTAAAATATTTCTCTTACTTAAATTAATATATTATTGAAATATAAATTATGGAAGGAGAAATTCAATGAAGATCTATCAAATTCGCCTAAAATTATTTCTTTTAGAGGATATAGCTGCAAATAAGATTCAAGAAAAGATAACAGCTTTTATTGATTCGGGTTTTAAAGCTGATGAAGAGTGGTTAAATTTTCATGAACAGAATAGTTACAAAAATTATTGTTATGACCAATTATTTCCATTAGAAAAAGATAAACTTTATAAGAAAGAGAAAATTTATACTTTGACTATACGTACAGTTGATTTAGAATTAGCAAAGTATTTTAAATTAGTATGTGTGGATAATCATACTAAAGAAATTAAAGGATTAGTAGCTGAGATTAGAGTGTTGCCAAAGAAATTATTAGAAACAGTGTATACGCTTACGCCTATGATTATAAAAACAGAAAAAGGTTATTGGAAAGAAGCTATAAGTTTTGCAGAATTTGAGCAAAGATTAAAAGTTAATTTAATCAAAAAATGGAATGCTTATCATCAAGAAAAAATTGATGAAGATTTTGACTTATACACTGTGATAGAACTTAAAAATAAAAAGCCAGTTGCTATGGAATATAAAAGTATAAAATTATTGGGCGATAAAGTTCAAATACAAGTGGCAGATAATAAGCGTGCTCAGGATTTGTGGTATTTCGCTTTAGGTGTTGGTCTGGGGGAAATGAACGCTCGTGGCTGTGGATTTTTGAATTATCGTTGGTTATAACTTTATTTAAAAGAAAGGAGGAATTTTATGTTTGAAGAATGTTTAGAAGTATTTAAAAGAGAATTAGACTATGATAATAATCTTATCTTGGACGAATATATACCAGCAGATGGTTCTTATATAATTGTAGATGCTGAAGGTAAGATAAAAAATTATCAAGATATAAAACTTGATAAAAAAAAGAGAGGAACAAGTGAGGCTGTAGTAAAAGGTAGTTATTTTAAAGAGATATGTTTTTATGATTATCATAGTAAATTGATTTCTATGAATAAGCCAATAGATAGCAAAGTAATTCATTCTAATAATTATTTATCATTTGCAGTGAAAAAAGAAAGTATTACTTCTAAATTAACAGAAGCAATTATTGATAATTATTATGATATTTTAAAAAATCCTTTAGAAAAAAAATATAAGAAATCTAAAGAAGCAAGTAAAATTTATCAAAATTTTGAGAAAGAATATTCTCCTGTAAATATAGAAATATTGGAAAAATGTAGAAGTTGGATAAAACAGCATATCTTTTCTATTGATAAATTAGTACAAATTGATTTAGGAAAAAAAGATTATCTTAAAATTTTCTTTGAAGTTTTTGAAGTGAATGAAGAAGATAATAAGAATAGAGAGTTATTTATTCAAGAAGACAATCGTTATATTTACCCTAATATTTATAATAAAAGTGAATATATTATTAATGTAAAAAAGAAGGTATATGAGGATACGTATGGATTACCTTACTATGGTATTAATATGAATCGTAAAAAACCATTTTTAAAAATAAAAACTAGAAAAACATTTATTCCTTATTTATTAGACATGGATAAAGCATTATTGCAGAAACAGTTTTTTGAATACCTAATGAGCTTAGCGGTTAATGGTAAGAATAATATTTATATAGATATAAAAAATTATAGAATTAGAGCTTATAGCGATCAAGATGAACGTAAGGACTTTTCAGAGATTTCTTCTGGATATTATTTACGTATTCAAAAGAGTAAGGAATTAGAAATTCAGGTTCAAGATAATATAGTAGATTATCAAAATAAATTGCTTTTGAATTTTTATTATCAAGATTTTTTCAAAATGAATGTAGAAAATTATCCAGAATATACAAAAGATATAGGTATTCACTCGAAAAGAACTAGTGTAGGAAGATTAATAAATGAAATATTTTTCTCAAAGTATTTATTGACTAATTATTTTACTGATGCAAGTGATATTAGTGTAAAAGATAGTGTTTTAAAAAGAACGATTGTTATGTATCGTAATGTCATTTTTGATTGGATATATAAAGGTATTGACGATAATTTTGAATTAGCAGAAAGACGATTTGCTTTAGATTTGATAAAAAATGCATTAATTAACAATTATACTTTGCGTGCGATGACTCAATTAAATTTGCATTGGTCATTTAAGGATTATTTTACTGAATTGAAACAACAAGGAGGAGAAAAAATGGCAGAAATAGCTACTGAAATTCGAGAAAGTATAAAAGAAAGGGTTACATCAAAAGAAGAGGTAAAAATGCCTATTAATGACAAGGAATATTATTATGCTGTAGGTCAGCTAGCGGCTTATTTTATATCATTAAGTAAAGCAGGTAAGAAATCTCAATCTATGATAAATCTTGTTATTAATATTAGCGATGATAGAGTATTGAAAGAACGATTGATACAGTTATATAAAAAATATAATTATGCGATAGACCATTATAATGTTAGATTTAAAAATTTATTTGCTATGATTTTGGGTTACAAGCCAGATGCTCAAGCAGATAGACAAACTAAAGACGAAATGATTTTATTTGGCTATATGGATAGTAATAGTATATATACAAAAAAAGAAGAAAATAATTGATTTTAGGAGGATATAAAAATGGAAAATAAAACTATGAACAAGCGAGTATATGGTATTTTAGGTATTTCTTCAATTATGGGAAATTGGAATGCAGATTTTTCTGGTTATCCAAAATCTACAACTGATGGTAACGTTTTTGGCAGTGATAAAGCATTAAAGTATCCAATGAAAAAAATGTGGGATAATGAAGGCAAAAAAGTAATTTATATTAAATCTTTAAATGAAAAATTAATTCCAAGAACATTGAAGGAACGTTATATAAAAGTTTTTGAAGATGAAGATTTAAAGGATGTAAAAAAAGTTCTGACTAATTTAATGGCTGCTGTAGATATAAAGAATTTTGGTGCAACTTTTGCGGAAGCTGGCTGTAATATTGCCATTACTGGTGCAGTACAAATTGGTCAAGGCTTTAATAAATATATTGATACTAATGCAGAAGAACAAGATATTTTATCTCCATTTAAAGATGCAAAAGCAAAAGAGAAAAATGAAGTAAAAGCAAAAGCTAAAGCTAAGGCAAATAATTTATCAGAAGATGATATTGAAGTAAAAGATGCTCAAAATTCTACATTGGGTACAAAAATAACAAGTAATGAAGCACATTATTTTTATCCATTTGTAATTAATCCACTTGCTTATAAAGAATTAGTAGATTTAGATGTTACAGAAGGTTATACAGAAGAAGATTATCAAAATTTTAAGCGTACAGCACTGGTATCTGCTACGGCATTTGCAACAAATTCTAAAGTAGGTTGTGAAAATGAATTTGCTGTATTTGTAGAAACGGAAAGTGATGCTTATTTACCTAATTTATCGGAATATGTAACTTTTGCTAAATGTGAAGATAAAAATATCATAGATTTGAAGAAATTGGCAAATATATTAAAGGATATGAGTCAGCAGATTAAATCTGTAGAAATTTATTACAATCCATATACTACAGAATTAACAAATGACGATATAAAAGCTGCTAAGCATTTTAATATTATAACCTCTAAAGAGGTGTAATAAATGGAAATCTTAAAATTTAAACTTAGTGGAAAGAATGCTTTTTTTAAAAAGCCTGAAGTGAATACGTACTGTTATTTCACTTATGGCAATATTCATAGAGTGGCTTTATTAGGTATTTTAGGGGCTATCTTAGGATATAAAGGTTATAGCCAAATGCAAGATATTTTGTCTAATAAAAAGAAAAAAGGAAAATTAGAGTCATCATATCCTGAATTTTATGAGAAACTAAAAGATTTGAAGATTGCTATTTTGCCTTTAAATCCTAAAGGTATTATTTCTAAAAAAATACAGACTTTTAATAATTCTGTTGGTTATGCTTCTGAAGAACAGGGCGGAAACTTGATAGTAAAAGAACAATGGCTTGAAAATCCTAAGTGGGAAATTTGTATTTTGTTAGATTGTGAGGAAGCTAAAAAAATCAAAGAGGCTATACAAAATCATAAATGTGAATTTTATCCATATTTAGGAACAAATGATCATTTTGCAGATATTGAGTATTTAGGTGTAGAAGAAGCAAAAACTATAGAAGATGAAATGTATAGAATAGATAGTTTTGTCTTTAATAGTGATGTAGATATATTAAATTTAGAAGAAGAGGAATTAAATGACTGGAAATCTCAAGGAAAGCCTACATCTAAGGGGAATTTTAAATATGAAGAAGCTTTGCCATATAAAATAAGTAAGATAACAAATAATTATGAACTTGAAAGATTTATTTATACTGGAAATTTAGTAGAGTTGGAGGAAGATAGAAGGGTATATTATATACAAGACAAAAATAAAAAAGAAATAGAAGATAAATATATTATATTTTATTAATTTAAGTATATTTAATTGATTAATAGAAACAAGTGTTGTAAATTTTGTTAGTTAGAAGGTGATTTAGATGGACTATAAAATTCTAAATGAGTTAATAGATAATGTAGATAAGTATAAAGCACATAAAAAATCTAAAAATGAAAAAGATGAAAAGGGAGAACAAATATATGAAACTTTGCTAGAACATACAAAAAGAACAGAAAAATATTTTGATAAATTTTGGCAATCGAAAAAATGTGATGATATTTTAGATAGATTTTGTAGTGTTTTATGGCAAGACAAAATGATAAAGAAAAAAGATATAGAAGAAGCTAAAATTATATTAAAAGAAATGATAGAGGCTATTCCTATTTTTCATGATTTGGGAAAAATAAATCCTAATTTTCAAATTGAAAAAATGGGTAATAAAGAAATTATTAGAGATGAAAATTTTATAGAAACAAAACATTCTTTTATTTCAGCAATAATATATTTATCTTATTTTAGAAATAAAATAGTAAATAAAGTAAAAGGAAGAAAAATAAAAGATTTACTTAAAGAATTTATATTGTATCATGCTTATATTATAGAAAGACATCATAGTGATATAGATAAAATTGGTAAATTTGTTGGAAAGATTAATTTTAAGGCAAATCCTGATACTGAACAAGCAATTAAAGCGTTACCTATTAGTAAATTAATAGAGGCTATAACTAAAAGTAAAATATATATGAAAGATTTATCTTTAAAGAAAGGTAGTACAGATAATCTGATTGCATCATTTGAAGATAAAAAGTTTATTAATAAAAATGATAAGAGGCGTAGTGAAAAACAAGGGATATATATTTGTATCTATATAAGATGGTTATATTCTTTATTAGTAGCAAGTGATTATTATGCGACTTCGGAATTTATGAATGGTGGCTCTTTTAATGAAGTTGATGATTTAAATAATATTCAAGATTGGATAAATGTTTATGAAAATACAGATTTAATGAAAAATATTCGTAAATATCAAAATGAAAATTATCCTATGTCTACGGAGAATTTAAATAAAGCTACAAATATAAATATATTACGTAGTGAAATTTTTTGTGAAGCTGAAGAACAAATAAAAAATAATTATCAAGAAAATATGTTTTATTTAGAGGCTCCAACAGGTAGTGGTAAAAGTAATACAGCAATGAATTTAAGTTTTAAATTGATGTCTTTAAATAAAGATTTATGTAAGATTTTTTGGATTTATCCTTTTAATACCTTAGTAGAACAAAATTTAGATACATTAGAAAATATTTTTGGAAAGAAAGAGAATATTATCTCAAGAATAGCTGTAATAAATTCATTAACACCAATAAAATTAAAACATGTAGATTGTAAAGGAAATATAATATCTGAAAATGATGAACCTGATGAGAATAACGAAAAAAATGTTTATAGGCAATCTTTGTTAGACAGGCAATTTTTGAATTATCCTATGATTTTATCAACACATGTTAGTTTATTTAATACTATATTTGGAGAAAGTCAACAAAATTTATTCGGTTTTTATCAGTTAATAAATAGTGTAATAGTATTAGATGAAATTCAAAGTTATAAAAATAGTATATGGACAGAAATAATATACTTTTTAAAATCATTGTCTAATTTATTCAATATGAAAATTATTATTATGTCAGCTACATTGCCTAATTTAGATAGATTATCTCAAGGTCAATCAAAGGCAATATTTTTACTAAAGAATTCTAATAAATTTTTTAAAACAGATTGTTTCAAAAATCGTGTTCAGTTGAATTATGATTTATTAGATACTAAAGTTGATGATAAATTTAATCAATTAAAGGAACATTTAAAAGAGCATTTAGATACAGATAAAAAGATTTTAATTGAATTTATAAAAAAACGAACAGCCAATGATTTTTGGTTATATCTAGTAGAAGATGAATACTTTAGAGAAAAAAATATAAAAATTGAGTATTTATCTGGAGATGATAGTTTAGCTGAACGTAAAAGAATTTTGGATAAAATAAAGCAAACAGAAGATACTATAGTTTTAATAGCAACACAAGTTATTGAAGCTGGCGTAGATATAGATATGGATATTGGTTATAAAAATATATCTAAATTGGATAGTGAAGAACAATTTATAGGTAGAATAAATCGTTCATGCAAAAGAAAGGGAATAACATATTTTTTCCAAATTGATAATGCTAAAGATATCTATAAAAATGATATTAGAGTAGATAGTGAATTTACGTTAGAAAAAGAAAATATGAGAGAAATTCTTATTAATAAAAATTTTGGTGATTATTATAATAAAATTTTAGATGTAACTAAAAATAATAATAAAGCCTATATTAAAGATTTTTTAGGATCTATAGCTGATTTAAACTATGAATATATAGATAAACATATGAAATTGATTGATGAAGATAAAAATATAGTACAGGTTTATTTAGCTAGAAAAATTATAGATATTAATGGTGATTTGGTAGATGGTAAAGAGATTTGGAAGCAATATGTAAATTTATGGAAAATGAAATGTTCTATGGATTATGCAGAGTGGAAAGTAAAAATGTCTATAATAACAAGTAA
Source organism: Megamonas sp. Calf98-2 (assembly GCF_900110235.1). Taxonomy (NCBI): domain Bacteria; kingdom Bacillati; phylum Bacillota; class Negativicutes; order Selenomonadales; family Selenomonadaceae; genus Megamonas; species Megamonas sp. Calf98-2. The sequence goes on from NZ_FOCY01000017.1 coordinate 50,369, forward strand.
AATGAATTATTTTATATATCAAGTTAATAAATCAAACTTAGAGCTAAAAGAATATAATGATAAAATGGGCAACATAATTTATATAGAAGATGGTGATAAATATTTTACAAAAGATAAATTTAATAGAGAGATGTTACAAGGTGTTGGAGGTATAGATTTTATTTGAAATAAAGAAGGTATCAAAGATGAATGTGAACGGAACTTTGATAAATTATTATATTCATTGTCCTAGACAATGTTATTTATTTGGAAATCGGATAAATTTAGAAGATAATAGTGAAACGGTAAATATAGGTAGAATTCTTCATGAAGAACGAGCGGATAATGAAAATACAGAAATAGCCTTAGATAATATTAAATTAGATAAATTAACTAAAGAATATTTGACAGAAGTTAAAAAATCTGATGCAGATATTGAAGCTTGTAAATGGCAATTAATATTGTATTTGAAGATATTAAAAGATAAAGGAATTGTGCGGAAAGGAAAATTAGAATTTATTGAAAAGAAAAAGACTATTAAGAAGACGATGATTTTAGAATTAACTCCAGAGATAGAAATTATGTTAAAAAAACATGTAAAAGCCATTGATGAATTACTAAAATGTGATAAAGTACCACCAGTTTTAGGTAAAAGCAGTTGTAAAAAATGTGCTTATTATGAGTATTGTTATATTTAAAATTTTTGTTCGGAGAAAGACGTGATATTATGGGTAGTACAAAGTGTATTGCATCTATAGGTGAATTGAGTCGAAAAGATAATTCTTTATGTTTTAAAAATGAGAAAAAACATGTATATATTCCTGTAGAGAATGTTAAAGAAATATACTGTTTTAATGAAGTGAGTATCAATAGTAAATTATTGGATTTTTTAGCACAGAAAAATATAATAGTTCATTTCTTTAATTATTATGGCAATTATAGTGGGACTTTTTATCCAAGAAAAAAATATATGAGCGGAAAATTGTTAGTGAAGCAAGTTAATAAATTTAAAACAGATCGTTTGACTGTAGCAAGAGCAATTGTAAAAGGAATTGGTATTAATATTTATGAAGTGTTGTATCACTATTATAAGCATGATAAAAAAGAGGTAAAAGAAGTATTAGATTGGATAAAAACACAATTTTATTCAGCTGTAAATGAAGTAAAATCTATACCAGAATTAATGGCATTTGAAGGCGATTTGTGGCTTAGATTTTATAGTACATTTAAATATTTTTTACCTGAAGATTTTATTATGAATAAACGAGTAAAAAGACCACCAGATAATCCTATAAATGCATTGATATCTTTTGGCAATACTTTATTATATACAAAGACAATATCAGCTATTTACAGAACACATTTAGATCAACGAATAAGTTTTTTGCATGAGCCTTCAGAAGGAAGATTTTCTTTAAGTTTAGATGTAAGTGAAGTTTTTAAACCTGTTATTGTATTTAAAACTATTTTTGATTTAGTGAATAATAGAAAAATAAAAGTAGAAAATCATTTTGAGAGAAAAGTAAATTATTGCATATTAAATGAAGAAGGTAGAAACATATTTTTAAAAGCTTTTCAAAATCGTATGGAAATGGTAGTGCAACATCCCAAATTAAAGAAAAAGACATCATATCATTCAATGATAAAGATAGATTGTTATAAGTTAATAAAATTTATTATAGAAGATAAAGAATTTATACCATATTCATTGAAAGCAGGGTATTGATGAATGAGTAAAAAAATAAATTATAATTATGCTTTTTTATTTTACGATGTAAATGAAAAGCGAGTGCAAAAGGTATTTAAGATATGTAAAAAATATTTATCACATTTTCAAAACTCGGTATTTAGAGGAGAGATAACACCATCAAAATTAATGAAATTAAAATTGGAACTACAAAAAGTTATAGTAGATGAAGAAGATTTTGTTTGTATTATAAAATTAATGAATGATAATGTATTTGGTGAAGATATTTTAGGTAAAAAAGATATAGAAAATGGAGAAAGTTTGATTTTATAAACTAAATTTTACCAGGCATAAAAATAAGTATATGTATATAAACCCTTATAAATACAAGAGTTATAGCAAATTTCTTTCATTAAAGAAATAAATGCATTATGCCTGGTAATTTTTACTTAGAATGTTGAAATATCAAGGTTTTTGAGCTATATTATAAAATATAAAGCCTTTAAAAACGAGGGATTAACAGTAACAAAAGTTGTTTTTGAATAGGT
>NZ_FOCY01000017.1:54698-55837 GCF_900110235.1 Megamonas sp. Calf98-2
TGATTAACAGTAACAAAAGTTGTTTTTGAATAGGTAAAGCTAAAGTAGTTTTTGATACTGATGAGGAGATTAACAGTAACAAAGGTTGTTTTAAATGAACTTAGCAATAGAAATATATAGATATTTTAAAATAAAAAATGATAATAAATTATTATGAATAAATACATAAGCTATTAATAATTTTTATAGACTGAAAGGATTATTTTTGTTATAATATACAAACTATGACTTTGAAGGTATATATTTGACAAAAATAAAAATATTATTGGTTACTATTTGTATTATGGTGATGTCTACTATGACTGTCAGTGCAAATGCGTTTGATGATTTGAAAGATGACTTAAAAGATGATCAAGCATTGAAATTAGCAGCGGGATATCTAGTTGCTAATGAGGTGCAACGATTAACGAAAATAAGTGTATTAGAATTATTCTTAGCTTCAACAGCAGTTAATTATATGGACGATAAAGATCTAACAAATGCAGTAGTAAAATCTTTAGTATATCAGATAAAATTTTAAATGATGGCATAAACATAAGGATGTTGTTTTTTATAGAATGATATTCTTATGTTTTTTTATTAGATGAAACCTTAGTAATATGTCTTTATAGTATAATTGAAAAAAACTATAGGATATGATGATATGAAGGATAATTTTAAATTGGAGATGACAACAGAATGGTCTTTTCCTAAAAGAGGCAATTGGGCTACACATTCAGGAATGTATCGTGGAAATTGGTTACCATATGTTCCTCGTAATTTAATATTAAAATTTACCAAATGCGAGCGTAAAGCTCCTAAATTTATTTATGGGGATATAAGCTCGCTAAAAAACAATGATTCGATATCATTGTTTTTTATTGTATTATATTTTTAATAGTTATATAATACTTTTATGAAATATAAATCAAACAATAATATAGTATATTCTTGTAAATATCATGTAGTATTTTGTCCTAAATATCGTAGAAAAGTGTTGAACAATGGTGTTGATGAACGATTAAAGGAGTTGATTAATAATATTTGTCAGGAGCTTCACGTCGATTTAATCGAGATGGAAGTAAAGCCAGACCATGTTCATTTGCTTTTAGAAGTTGATCCACAATTTGGTATACATAAAGTTGTTAAACGAATAAAAG
>NZ_FOCY01000046.1:0-10152 GCF_900110235.1 Megamonas sp. Calf98-2
AGAAACGCTACTTTCTATACAGTTCTCTTATGAACTTCCGTTACTTTCATAACGGCACAGACTATATCTTATCCCTCAGCTTTACCTGTTAGAGTCTGTCCACTTCCTCAGTCAATCGCTTACTGAGTACTTCCCTCAAGAGGAATAGTCGTTGAACGTTCTCCTATTCGGAGCTTCGCTGCTGATTATCCATTTTTCAGCACTTAGGATTTAACCTTATGCTATATATCTGATTTTTTCTGCTTTCGCCACATTCACGCTTAACTCTATTTCATGTTTACGTTGTAGTTCAGATATCTTTAGGGTTTTCCAGCAATTCAAACAGTATTGGATAGCTCTTTGTCTATCTCTACATACATATTTCTATATACGCTGACTATTTTGTTTGCCTAACTCATGATTAAAATCACAAGTGTGTGGCTCACAATAATCAAATTCACTTTTATTTACATCTTTTTGTTTTGCTAATTCTTCTTGAAATTTCTTACTATCTTCTGCTGTGATTTTACGCAAAACTCTAGCAGGATTACCCACTACTATTGTATTTGGCTCAACGTCTTTTGTTACTACTGCACCAGCACCTACAATGGCGTTTTTACCAATAGTTACACCACCTAAAATAGTAGCTGAACCACCAATCCATACATTATCTTCAACAGTTATTGGCTTAGCATATACAAGCCATTGTTCACGTTGTTTAGCGTCAATTGGATGCATAGCTGTATAGAAACTTACTTTTGGCCCAACTAATACATTATCACCCAATTTTACCATTGCATTATTAAGCATAATACAGTCATAATTGATAAAGCTATTTACACCCATTTCTAAATGATTAGCAAACTCCATATAAAATGGGCTATTAATTATAGCACCTTCGTCTAATTTTGCCACAAAAGTTCTTAAGAAATCTCTACGACGCTGAATTTCACTATTAGATAATTTATTTAAAATCTCTACATAATGAACTGTATCTTTCACTATATTAAAAATAGCTTCATCTTTGGCACTATAAATATAACCATTTTCTTGTTTATATTTGCTATCTTTTGTTTCATCATCTAAAATCAAACTATTTATATATTCTCTATCTTTATCATTTATCTGTCTAATTACTTTGCAAGGATTACCTACAGCAATTGAATTATCTGGAATATCTTTTGTTACTACAGAACCTGCACCAATGACACAATTTTCACCAATAGTAACACCTGGAGTAATGACTACATCCCCACCAATCCAACTATGAGAACCCACTGTTACTGGAAGTGCGTATTCAGTTACTTTTTCCTTGCGTAATTCATGATGAATAGGATGACATGGTGTGAAAATATTACAATTTGGCCCCATATATACATAATCGCCAATCGTAACTTTTGCTGAGTCTAAAAAGCAACAATTGTAATTTATATATGTGTTATTGCCAATAAATACATGGTCACCATAATCACAACGAAATGGTGGCACAATATAGCTATCTTGACCTATTTTCGCTACTATTTTTCTTACTAAAGACATCACATATTCCGTATCAAAATGACTAGCTCTACTCAATTCACTGACTAAACCATATGTTTTATCTTTTATATCAGTTAATTCTTGTTCAAAAACATCGTATAATAATCCTTCTTCTTGTAATTCTCTTGCTGTTTTTGTCATACAACTTTACTCCTCAAAATACATATTTATTCTTTTCTCTAGTTTAGCAAAAAAAGAGCCTTGATAACAAGACTCTTTTTTTAATCAATATACATACTTTTCTAATGATGGGTTCAATTCTTCTGGTGTTGTTATCTCAGTTGTATTCATATCCGCTGTTACATCAGAAACAACTTCGACATTTTCTTCACTACTATTATTTTCTTTATACTCATCATTATTTATATTATTGTCTACATCACTAGATACTTCTACTTTTGTATTTTCAGCTACATCTACATCTTTTGCTTTTGTTTGTTGTGCTGTATCTACTACATCTATTGTTTTATTATTTAAGCTTTTAGCTTTGTTAACAATTGCAGCATCTAAAGCTGCTAAATTTTTATTTGTTTCTCTACTGTGTTTTATTCTTTGTTCTGTAATTTTATTTAATTTAATTACATTTTGTTTACTCACTACAGTTTTATCTTGCAACTCGCTAGGGTCATAGAAACTAAAGCCAAATTCAAGCCAAGTTGGTGCATCGTCCCAACGATAATCATCATTGTAAAATACTGCAATCAAAGTTTTTTGCCCACGTGTAGCTGAAGCTACTAAGCAATCTCCTGCTGCATTTGTAAAACCTGTCTTTATGCCATTAGCACCTTCAAAACCACTTTTTAAAAAGCGATTTGTAGTAGTTACATATTCAGTATGACCATCCATGTATTTCATATTATATGCTTTTTTACTTACTATTTCTCTAAATTCAGGCTTTTTCATAGCATAACTTGCGATAATTGCCATATCATGAGCAGTAGAATAATGACCTTGAGCTGTAAGTCCATGAGGATTTAGAAAATGCGTATTTACTGCCCCTAGTTCTTTTGCTTTGTCATTCATCATTTTAGCAAATGCTGGTACACTTCCCGCTACTGTTTGCGCTACAGCTACGGCTGCATCATTACCAGATACTATCATCATACCAGTCAAAGCTTCTCTTAAAGTTATTTTATCGCCTAATCTTAAACCCAAAGAAGAAGGCTCTGTATTCACTGCTTCTGGCGTTATTACTAATGGCTCGTCTAATTTGCCACTTTCTAAAGCTAAAATTGCTGTCATTATTTTTGTGGTACTAGCAGGATGCATTATTTTATCTTCATCTTTACCGTATAATACACCATTATCATCAGCATCTATCAAACAAGCTGATACTGCACTTGTATCAGGGTTAGGCAAGGTCTTTGCCAAAGCTATATTGCAAATCAATAAACATAAGCTAAAAATTATAGCTATCTTTTTTAAATACATAAAAATAAACGCTTCTCTCTTTATCTAATTTATTTACGTCTAGGATTTTGTTTAAGTGTATCAATATCATATGGAGTTTCTTGATATACATAATAGTTAAGCCAGTTATTAAATAATAAGTTAGCTACACTTCTCCATCTTACAATCGGTTCTTTTGTTGGGTCATCATCAGGATAATAATTGATAGGAATATGCATATCCATACCAGCTTTTATATCTCTATCATATTCGCTTTTCAAGCTATATGGATCATATTCCGCATGACCTGTAATGAAAAATTCATTATCTTTCAAATTAGCAACAATATAAACTCCTGCATCGCCTTCTGCCATAATAGTTAAATCTTTTACTTTTTCAATATCTTCTCTTTTCATACCGATATGACGAGAATGTGGTACATAGAATTCATCATCAAAACCACGGAATAATTTTTCATGTTTTACATTTAAATGATGTTTATATACACCAAATACCTTTTTAGGTTCATAATATTTTTTTATACCATAATGATGATAAAGTCCTGCAAAAGCACCCCAACAAATATGGAAAGTAGACCAAGCATGTTTTCTGCTCCAATCCATAATTTCACATACTTCTTTCCAATATGCTACTTCTTCATATTCCATACGTTCAACAGGTGCACCTGTAATGATAAAACCATCATAATATTTATCTTTTACATCTTCAAAAGTACCATAAAATTGAGATAAATACTGTATTGATGTATGTTTTGGTAAATAAGACTCTGTGTAAATAAAATCTACTTCAATCTGTAGCGGTGTATTACCTAAAAGTCTTAATAATTGCGTTTCTGTAACAGTTTTATTAGGCATTAAATTTAAAATTAAAATCTTGAGGGGACGAATATCTTGTGTATAAGCTCTTTCGGTATCCATCACGAAAATATTTTCGCTCTCTAGTATTTGTGAAGCTGGTAATGTACTTGGTATTTTTATAGGCATATTTTCTTATCCTCCCACTATTATTATAAATTTTATGTAATATCTAAAAGCTTTTTGCTATGGCGTTAATTCTATCACAGCGATAAAACCTCGTCAATTAAGATTGAGTTTGACTCTTGAGCTTTTATCTATAACTTTTTTTTCATATTATATGATATAATTACTAATAACATTTATTAAGGAGACTTTTTATGCTTGAACAAAATATCACAGCTTATCTAGCAAATCTACTTAAACTAAAAACAAGTCAAATAAATGCTGCTATAAAACTCATAGACGAAGGTAATACAATTCCTTTTATCGCACGTTATCGTAAAGAAGCAACTGGCGATATGAAGGATGAACAGCTTCGTGATTTAAACGATAAGCTTATTTATGTACGTAATTTAATTAAACGTCAAAATGAAATAAAAAATAACATTGAAGAACAAGGAAAAATGACTCCTGAACTCTCCTTGGCTATAGATAAAGTAGAAAAACTTCAAGAACTTGAAGACATATATCTACCATATAAACAGAAAAAACGCACTCGTGCTATGATTGCTAAAGAAAAAGGTTTAGAGCCACTCGCTCAATTTATCTTAAAACAAGAAGATAGCTCTGAAAAACTTGAAGATATCGCCTTGAAATATTTAAATGACGAAGTAACTTCTAGTGATGAAGCACTCGCTGGCGCTTCTGACATCATTGCCGAAACTATTTCTGATAGTGCAGATATTCGTGCTAAACTTCGCCAGCACCTCTGGCAAACTTCTTCATTGAACATTACTAGAGATAAAGAAGCTGACAGTGATGAAGCTTTTCTCATGTACGAAGATTATACAGAACCAATTAAACATCTACCATCACATCGCATTTTAGCTATCAATCGCGGTGAAAGTAAAGATATTTTAAAAGTAAAATTAATCAGTGATATAGATAAAGATATTGCTATCATCACTAAATTTATCTTAAAACAGAATAGTCCATACAAAGAATTTCTTACAAATGCAATCATTGATGCCTATAAACGTCTAATCTTCCCTGCACTTGAAAGAGAAATTCGCAATCAGCTTACTGAAACAGCTCAGACTCAAGCAATCCATGTATTTGCTTCCAATCTCAAACAATTGCTCTTACAAGCACCACTAGCTGGTTATACTGTAATGGGACTTGACCCTGGATATCGTACAGGTTGTAAAATGGCAATTGTCGATGCTACAGGACAAGTTTTAGACCATGGTGTATTATATATCACTATGAGTGATGACGCTAAAGCAAAATCTGCACAGAAGCTATTAGATTATATTCAAAAATATAAAGTAAATTTAATCTCTATCGGCAATGGTACTGCTTCTTATGAAACAGAAGAATTCGTAGCTAATTTAATCAATGAACATAAATTACCTGTTCATTATTTAATCACTAACGAAGCAGGTGCTTCTGTTTATTCTGCTTCCAAATTAGCTGTAGAAGAATTACCTGAATATGATGTAACTATTCGTGGTGCTATCTCTATCGCTCGTCGTATTCAAGATCCATTAGCTGAACTTGTAAAGATTGAACCTAAAGCTATTGGTGTCGGTCAATATCAACATGATGTCAATCAAAAAGAATTAGCTAATACTTTAGATGCTGTTATTGAAGCTGCTGTTAACCATGTAGGTGTAGAACTAAATACAGCTTCTGCTGCTCTTTTAAAACATATTGCTGGTATCAATGCTACTGTAGCTAAAAACATCATTAAATATCGTGATGAACATGGCATATTTTCTTCACGTAAAGAACTATTAAAAGTTTCTCGCCTTGGACCTACAGCTTATACTCAATGTGCAGGATTTTTGCGCATCAATGGTGCTACTTGCCCACTTGATAATACGCCTGTACATCCTGAATCATATCCTCTTGCTGAGCAAATATTAGCTGAATTAGGATTTTCCCTTGAAGATTTAGCCGATAAAAATAAATTAGATTTACTTAAAGCTAAAATCAAATTAGTAGATATAGATAAATTAGCTACTAAATTAAATGCTGGCGTTTTTACTGTTAAAGATATCTTAGATGCTCTAACAAAACCAGGTCGCGACCCACGTGAAGATTTACCAGCACCACTTACACGCCAAAATATCATCAAATTAGAAGATATCAAAGTGGGTACTATCATGCGTGGTACAGTTCGCAATATCACTGATTTCGGTGTTTTTGTTGACATTGGTATCAAGACTGCTGGTCTTATTCATATCTCTGAATTAAGCAATAAACATGTAAAACACCCATTAGATGTTGTATCTGTTGGTGATATTTTAAATGTTTTAGTCATCAGTGTAGATGCTAAACGCAATCGCATTGGCTTAAGCCTTAAACAAGTAACAAAGGAGAACAATAATGTCCTTGCTTAATCAAACTATAAAAAAAATCTTACCACCAGATCAAAGAGCGATAAAATTTGTTGAAAATAAATTAGCTCAAACCATGACAAATGCAGATGGTCTTGGTGAGTTAAAAAATCTATTATTGCGCTATGTAGGTATCACAGGTCAAATTCACCCTGAAATTCCTAAAAAATTCACTATTATAACTTGTGGTGACCATGGTGTTGCTGAAATGAATGTCAGTGCCTATCCTCAAGAAACAACAGCACATATGACTAAAAATTACCTTGTTTCTAAAGGTGCTGTAGCCAATTGCATGTCTAATTTTTGTGGTTCTGATATGATAGTTGTAGATATGGGTATCAAAGCTCCTGTCGATGATATTCCTGGATTAATCGACCGCAAAATCGCTCATGGTACACAAAACTGTGCTAAAGGCCCTGCAATGACTCGTGAACAAGCAATCCGTGCTATTGAAACTGGTATAGAACTTGTAAATGAATATGCTAAACAAGGATATCGCTGTTTCTTGCCTGGAGAAATGGGTATTGCCAACACTACATCAAGTGCTGCTATGGTAGCTTGTCTTTGTAGTCTAACACCTAAACAAGCAACAGGTAGAGGAACTAATATTTCTGATGAACGACTTGCCATTAAAATTGAAGTAGTAAAACAAGCTTTAAAAGTAAATAAACCTGACCCTAATGATGGTATTGATGTCATTAGTAAATTAGGTGGCTTTGAACTTGCTTGTATCACAGGCATAATATTAGGTGCTGCCGCTAATCGTTGCTTTGTCGTTTTAGATGGTTTTAATACAGGCTCAGCTGCTTTAGTCGCTCAAGCTATTTGCCCTGAAATAACAAATTATCTCATGGCATCTCACCTGGCTGCTGAACCAGCTCATAATGCTATTTTAAAGAAATTAAATCTATCTCCATACATGGACTTACAGTTCCGCTTAGGCGAAGCTACAGGCTCATCTATCGCTGTTAATATCTTAGACTGTGCTATTGAAGCTTATCAATCTGTATATCAAGCAGCACTTGCTGAAACAGATAAGTTAATACGCCCTAACATTCCTCAAGCAGATTTAAATACAAAGACCACATTATTAAAACGCACTCGCAATATTCCAGCTTTAGATGCAGATATACAAAAACAATGTAGATTTCGCATTGATAATCTGACTAAACCTATTTATAGTTTAGGTAGATTAGAAGAAATAGCTGAACATATATCTGGTATTGTAAAAAAAGTGAAACCTACATCTGTACGTAAAAAAATCATTGTTTTAACATCTGAAAAAAGCTGTAGTATCGTACAACATCGACTCACTCAATCATTTGCTCATCATGCTAATGCAGATTATCATTTCACTGCTATTCCACAATCCAATCTCACAGAAAAGACATTATCCTTCAGTCTTTTACAAGGTATAAGTTATGGCTCTAAAATTAAAAATGTTGAAGTTTTAGGCATAGCTTGCTGTGAAACTCATCCTAAAGAAATTTGTGGTACATTTAGCTTAAATATTCAACAACAATTATGTCTACCTAATGGTGATTTACGTTACGGTAAACGCGGTTTTCTTTCCTTAACACCTACAGAAGATTTACAACAAATCGCTTTTATGGCAGGTATCGCCATAGGTGCTGCTAGCAATGGCATATTGACATTATCTGATGATTTAGTATCCACTATTGCTTTAAAATACGCTTTAGTTTTAGCTCCTGCTATCAATCCTTATCTAATGTTTGTATGTCCTGATTATTTAGACTTAAATATAACTACAGGCGGTGGTTGTATCTGTAGCTTGGGCATGAAATTAATTGACGCCTCACTTCAAATGATGAAAGATATGAAGACATTTGCTGAAGCAGGCGTTGCCATAGCTACTGATGGACCTGGAGCTGGTATTCAAGTAGATAAATAAAATGTTTCACGTGAAACATTTTTAATTTTAGATTTTATAAATACAAAGAGGAGTAATAATGACACTTAGACATTTAGCTATATTTATTAAAGTTTGTGAAGAAAATGGTATTACTGCTGCTGCCAAAAAACTTCATATGACTCAACCATCTGTTAGTCAAGTTATTCAAGAATTAGAAGCACATTATCAAACACTTCTATTTGAACGTTTAGGTCGTCGTATTTTTATTACAGAGGCAGGTCGTAGATTATTACGTTATTCTCGCAATTTGATCAATCTGAACGCTCAAACAGAACAAGCTATGCGTGCATTCAATGAAGTATATCATCTTCGCATTGGTGCTAGTATCACCATCGGCAGTAATTTTCTCATTGATTTAATTCAGCATATTTCCCATAATGGTTCTGGCAAAGAAATCTTTTCAGAAATTCATAACACCTCTGAGCTTGAAGAAATGCTTTTAAATGATAGCTTAGATTTAGCTTTAGTTGAAGGTGAAATCCATTCTGAATACTTGATTACTAAACCTTTTATGAATGATGAATTAGTCTTCATCATTGGACAAAATCACCCATTAGCTGATAAAGAAATCACTCTTGAAGATTTAACAAAACTAAGATTTTTCGTTCGTGAAACAGGCAGTGGAACTCGTGAATTATTTGAACAAGTAATGCACAGACATAATATTTATTATCAAACTGCTGGTATTTACAATAGCATGGAAGCTATAAAAAAAGCTGTCATCAGCGGTTTAGGTGTTTCTGTAATCTCCACTGAAGCTATCAAAGATGAATTAAAAGAAGGCAAATTAAAAACTTTTACTATGCCTGAACTTGTATTTAAACGTCAATTTAATATTGTTTATCATAAAAACAAATTCATACCACCAGAAATGCAAGAAGTAATTGATGAATGTTTACAATTATCATCAAATAAATAATCATTACTTTTTAAAATAAATTATTTCTATTATCATTGACAGATTTTATATTTATCTATTATAATAATAACGATATTAAAAGGGAGTAACTTCCTTGTGTTATTGTCAACAATCACTGTAGCAATCGCTTCTGGCAATAACGTCGATTATTTTCGATAAGTGAGACTTTTAATACGCATATAATTCATGTGTGTATTAAAAGTCTTTTTTTGTGTTCAAAAGACTTTTAATGGAAGGAGCAATTTATGGAAATCTTATCTACTCAATTTTTATTAGCTTTAGGTTCTATTATTTTACTTGATTTAGTATTAGCTGGTGATAATGCTGTAGTCATTGCTATGGCTTCTCGTAAATTACCAGAAAATATGCGTAAACGTGCCATTTATATTGGTACTGCCGGTGCTGTAGTAATTCGCGCTATCATGACTTTAATTGCAACATATTTATTAACAATTCCTTTTCTACAAGCAATCGGCGGTCTTATCTTATTGCCAATAGCTTTTAAATTATTAAAACCAGAAAAACACAATCTTGAAGATACAAATTCTCTTAGTGCTTCTACTGGTTTTGCCACTGCTATCAAAACAATTATCATTGCTGATGCTGCTATGGGCATAGATAATGTATTGGCTATCGCTGGTGTTGCTCATGGTGATATGATGCTTGTATTATTAGGTTTAGCTATTAGTATTCCTATCGTTGTATGGGGTAGCCAAATCATTTCCAACTTAATGGATAGATTACCTATCCTCATCACTCTTGGCTCTGCTATCTTAGCTTATACTTCTGCTAGTATGATACTTCATGATAAAATCATTGGTAATTTCTTGTTATCTTTAACTGAATATATGAATTATATTCTACCTGTTCTCTTTATCGGAGCAATTATCGTTTATAGCCAAAAAGTAGCTAAAAAATAAAATATATCTAAAAGCTCTATTAGTTATCAAAAAATTAATAGAGCTTTTTTATTTTTACCAAATGCGAGCGTAAAGCCCCTAAATTTATTTATGG
>NZ_FOCY01000019.1:0-51886 GCF_900110235.1 Megamonas sp. Calf98-2
GATAGATTTTATCCATCATCAAAAACTTGTAACAAGTGTGGATTTATAAAGAAAGATTTAAAACTAAAAGATAGAGTTTATAGATGTCCACACTGTGGAGCAGTAATTGATAGAGACTTAAATGCTTCACTAAATTTATCTATGTATAAATTAGCATAGTTTCACAAGCAAGAAAATGCTAATATGTAGGATTCGTTGTATCCGAATTTAAGCCTTTGGAGAATCATATCAAACGAAAGTAGCTATGGCAAAATCGGATTCAATGAAGAAGGAAATAAACAAATTTTTATATTTTTATAGATTTTTGGCAACGGCTATCTAAATGAAAAGATTATTAGTAGTTTTTGTAGTTTTATTAACATTTCAAGCGGTAGCTTTAGCTTCTCCTAAAAATATAGATTTGCGAGAATATCAGCAAGCTACTGGTACAATTAATGTATTAGCAGCACCTTTTGAAAATGATAATTTTTATTTAGCTACATTTAATTTTGATGAACAAAATAAAGGTGATAAAGTTAATTTTTATCAAGGTACTTGTATTGTAGATAAAGAAAATCAGAAAGTATTACAGCCTTTATTAGTAAAAAGAGTTATTGGTAGCGAAGATAAAGTGTCAGAAGTTGTGCTAAATAAGCGACAAGAAATGCCATATTTGCAGGATTTTAGAACAGTACAAACAAATTCTAAAAAGCCAAAAGTTTATACAGGTGGAGAGACTACAAATATTGTATTATTAGGAAGATATAAGGTAGTTACTTCAATGGGAACTTTTGAAGATTGCATAGGTATCAAAATTTATAATGAAGAAACTGGCGAAGGCATGATACAATATTTAGCTAGAGGCTATGGCGTTGTTTATTTAGAAGGTGTACATTCTGATGGTAGTAAAGTAGAAATCGCTTATTTAAGTGAAATTAGACCATTAGATGAAGCTCAAATCGAAGAATTCAAAACAAAATATTTCGTTTGATAAAAAGACAAGGAACTGGTGTAATTACTTAATTTACACCAGTTTTTTTATATAAAGATATAATATCTATCTGGATATTATGAAAAAGATTTTACATATATTTTACATTTATTTTACTTTTTTCTACTAGAAAGCATTACTCACTTATTTATATAATTAAATAGTAATCGAGCGAATTTTATTTTGAAAATATGTGTTAGAAAATTATTTTGGAGGAATATTTAATGAGTGAGGGTTTGAAAATTGCTTTTGAATTATTAGGCGGTTTGGCATTATTTATCTACAGTATGAACATGATGAGCCAAGGTTTACAGAATATGGCTGGAGAAAAAATGCGTTATGTACTTAGCGTATTAACTAAAAATCCAGTTGTAGGTGTATTAGCTGGTGCATTAGTTACATGTGTATTACAAAGTTCTAGCGCTACAACAGTAATGGCTATCGGTTTTGTTAGTGCTGGATTAATGAGATTACCACAAGCAATTTCCATTATTTTTGGTGCAAATATCGGAACAACAATGACTGCGCAATTAATTGCTTTTAAACTTAGCGATTATATTTGGCCAATCGTATTTATCGGTTTTATGGTTTATTTCTTTGCTAAAAGTGATAAATTAAAAAATATTGGTCAGACAGTATTTTTCTTTGGTTTATTATTCGCAGGTATCGAAATCATGGGCTCTACTATGAAGCCTCTTGTAAATGCACCAATCTTTACAGAACTTATCGCTAGTGTACATGATAATCCAATTTTAGGTTTATTATTAGGTACAGTTATGACAGTAATTGTACAGAGTTCTAGTGCTACAATTGCAGTATTACAGAACTTTGCAGCTCAAGCTGGTGTAGATGGTAACAGTATCATCGGTCTTCAAGGTGCATTACCTATTTTATTAGGTGATAATATCGGTACAACAATTACTGCTTTATTAGCGTCTATCGGTCAATCTAAAAACGCAAAACGTACAGCTGTAGCTCATAGTGTATTCAATATCACAGGTAGCATCGTGTTCTTATGTGTATTACCATTATTTGCTCAGTTTGTAATGTATATTTCTCCTGTTGGACCAGAAACAGCAGTTATTTCTCGTCAAATTGCAAATGCACATACTTCATTTAATTTAATAAATACTTTATTATGGTTACCACTTATTCCAATAATGGTAAAAATAGTTTGTTTTATTGTTCCAGATAGAAAACCAGCTCTATCTACAGAACAAGTTAAGTCTGAAGCTGTTTAATATAATAAATGATAATATAGAAATAAAAAGCGAAGAAATTTTTCTTCGCTTTTTTTATTTTTTATTTTGGATAAAAAATAAAACTGTGCTTTAATTTTTATTTTAAAGCACAGTCTTTTTTAGATTTTAAAGTTTTCAATGATACTATTATAAATATTATCTAGTTCTTCTTGTGTTGGTTGATTAGCAATACGAATCATATCATGGAAGATATTGAGTCCTGCTTCTTCAAGTTCTTTTTGTACGAGAGCAATGCTTTGTCCACCCCAGCCATAAGAACCAAAAGCTAAAGCTTGACGGTCGTTTTTCTTAGGTACTAGACCTTTGAGATAGCATAAGAAGGCAGCTACATTTGGCATCATACCATTATTTAAAGTAGGAGAGCCAACAGCGATATATTTACTATCAAGAACTTCAGTCATAATATCAGAATAATGATTAGTTTTTAAATCGAAGAATTTTGCACAAATTCCTTTTGCTTGGAATGCTTCTGTGATTGTTTTAGCCATAATTTCTGTAGAATTCCACATGCTGTCAAATACTACAACAGCTTTATGTTCATCAGCTTCAAAATTGCTCCATTTTGCGTATAAATCTAAAATATCTTTAATATGTTTACGCCAGCTTATGCCATGACCTGTTAAAATCATGTCAATATCAAGTGTGGAAACTGTTTTAAGAGCAGTTTGAGCTTGACGACCATAGAGCATTAAAATATTAGCATAGTATTTTTTCGCTTCATGCATTAAAACAGCATAATCAACTTCATCATCAAAACGTTCATTAGTAGCGAGATGTTGACCAAAACCATCATTAGAGAAAAGAATTTTTTCTTCTGGGCAATAAGTAACCATGCTATCTGGCCAATGAAGCATAGGTACAGGAACGAATTTTAAAGTGCGTTTACCAATATTTATGCTATCACCGGCTTTTACGCCCTGGTAAGTATGTTCACCGCAGAATTTAGCAATATTTTTTAAACCATTTGGTTGGCTGACAAAAATAGTAGCATTAGGGCATTTTTGAGCGATTGCATCTAAAGAACCAGAATGGTCAGCTTCTAAATGATTGCAAACAATGTAATCAATTTTTGCTGGATCAATGATAGAAGAAATACGACTTAAGATTTCATCACTAAAAGTTTTTTTAGTAGCGTCAATTAAAGTGATTTTTTCATCAAGTATTAAATAGGCATTATAAGTGCTACCGCGTCCAGTTTCATAACCATGAAAATTGCGAACGGACCAATCAATGGCACCTACCCAATAAATATCATCACGTATTTTAGTAGCTTTCAAGATATCTTCCTCCTGTAAAAATAGTTTTATAGAAATTAAAAATTAGCTGTTTTATTTACAGTAATTATTATACAATTTCAAAACTATAATTACAACATATAGGTAGGGTTATTTAGCAACAAATTGAGAAATATTATCATTTATTTCTTGAGCATAGATTTTTTTGGCGATAACATCACCATGTAATCCGTCCATAGCATATTCTGTTGGCAATATTGGTGGACTGTTCAAAGCTTTTGCTGTATCAATATGTGGCTGTGTGCGAATGAAATCGTTAACTAAATTTAAATTATATTGCCATACTTCAGAGGTTTCTTCATTGAATACTTTTTTTATATTATAAGGATTTATAGGTGCTAAAGTGAGCAGTATAGGTGTGATATTATTTTCATAACATTTTTCTTGGATTGTTTTTAAATCATTGATTACATTTTCGGCAGGCATACCAGCACGAAGACTATTAGTTCCTCCCATGATTAATAAATATTGTGGGTGGAAAGGCAGTACATCATCATCAAAACGTTGTACCATAGTTTCGCTTGTATCTCCGCTACAAGATAAATTAATAGTAGGGAAATTTAAATAATAAGCATAACTATATGCCCAATCTGCTGGACCAAAAGATAAATGCCCACCTCCATGACTGATACTATCGCCAAAAATTGCGATTTTCCAATTGTCTTGAGGTTCATTTTTGAAAATTTGAGCATCAGAATATACACCAACAGGATTTCCTTCATCATCTAAACCGCGTACACGCCAATAAAAAGTGCCAATACGAGGTTTTTCATCATAAAGTTCACCACCTGTGATTGTTTTGGCATAAATACGATATTTAGAAGGTGCTGTGCCATTAGGATTTTCTGGAATGTTATCGGTAACTTCTATTTCAAATTGAGTGGCATTTACATTAGGAATAAACGTATAAACAGGATAGAGAAGTGTAGTGCCGTTTTTTTCATTATAAATAACATGTGGTATAGGTGCATTCATTTGAGGTGCTTGATTAGTGGCATATAGTTCCTCTAGAGCTGAAAATTTAGTGATAGGATTGTGGTCTATATCCATAGAACGAATACGCCAATAAAGAGGAGTCTTTCCGTTCAGTGCATTTGGGGCAATTTGAGTCAAATCAAGTTGTTTAGCATTTGTATAAACAGAGGCTGTATAATATAAATGTTCAGAAGATAATTCTTCATCACTTAAATCATCAGGAATGGTATCAAATAATTCTAATTCATAATAAACAGCATTTAAATCTTCCCTCCATTCTAAAAGAGGCATATTATTACTAGGGTCTTGTAGAGGAAAGTGAGATAAAGCTACTAAGGCTGGTGCTAATGGAGTTTTTTCTGAAGTTGATATTTGGGCTGTATTTTTTGTTTCTGCATCAATAGTATCATTATTTTGTAGGGATAAATGCCAACTTAAAGTTATTAAAATTAAAATGATAAATAAAAATTTTTTGTTCATAAATAAAAATCCTTCATATATAAATAATAAATAGTTAAAAAGATTATATACCTAGGATTTGACTCTAAGTCAAGAAAAAAATAAAATTTTAAATGTTTTTGAAGAAAGACTAGATTTTTTAGAGCTTTATGTGGTACAATATATATCGCGTCTAGCTATTGAATACATAGTATTTAATCTAGCCATCTTGCAAATTGTTTTATAACATGATAAACTATTTTGGTACAATTATAATGATGAAAGGGTGAATTTCTTGCCAAACATTAAATCTTCTATTCTCAGCGTAAAAACAGATGCTATGCGTCGTGCAAAAAATGTTTCTGCTAAATCTGCTATAAAAACTGCTTCTCGTAAAGTTCTTGATGCTGTTGCTGCTGGCAATGCTGAAGAAGCAAAAGCATTACTTGTAATCGCATGCAAAAAAATAGACCAGGCTGCTGCTAACAGATTATTCCATAAAAATTGCGCAGCTCGCCGTAAATCTCGTTTAGCTCGCCGAGTAAACAGCTTAAGCAAATAATTGCTAATCAAAGTAAGGACTGATTTCCAAAAGAAAGCAGTCCTTTTTCGTTTTTATAGATAAATTAATTTATTTTAAGGAGAAAGTTTTATTAAAGATGAATATAGAATATTTTTTAATAAAAAAATGCCATTAAAATAATGGCATAATCTTGTATATTAAGAGTAAAATAAATTATTTTTATTAGATTTTAAAGACAAAATTTTATAAGAAGATTTTCGATTAAAGCAGGCTCATTAGAGCCTGTTTTTAATTTATAATCAGCATCAGCTATATCTATGATCATTTGTTGAATTTTATCTAAACTGAAATTTTGAGCTTGTTTGATGATTTTTTCAGTGATAAATGGATGTAATTTTAAAATAGAAGCTATTTGTTTTGTAGATTGACCTTCACTGAGATAAATTTTTACATGCCAAAGCTGGTCTATTTGACGAGCTAAGAATTTTAATAAACGCAGTGGATGTATACCTGCTTGTTGTTGAATGGTAAATAATTCTAAGGCAGTGGCAATATCTTTATTGCCTAAAGCTTCCCAAAGGCGAAATGTGGAAATTTCAGGGATACTAGAAAAATTATCTTCAAGAAATTGGCGATTGATAAGTGTTTTTTGTGGATAGAGTGTGAGTTTTTGTAATTCTTGGTCTAAAAAACCAAGGGAGATTTTTTCCATGGATTTTATAGCTTCTAAAAAATAAGCATAAGCTTCTCGATCAAAGCGGAGATTTAGCTCACGAAGGCGAGAGTTGAGCCAGTCATTGATGTTCCAATAAGCTATAGCTTCACATTCTACTATAGTGCCAAATTTTTCAATAGTTTTAATGAGTTTTCTACGTTTATCGATTTTGCCTAAGTTATATTGTAAAATCAATATACTATAATCAGGCATATTGGCGGTATAATCTAAAAATAATTGTTCATCTTCTTTATCTTTAGCAGATAACTTGTCTTGGAATATCTTCAAATCTTTGGCGATGATGATATTATGTTCGCTGAAAAAAGGAGAACTATCTAATGCTTGTAAAATAGCTTTTGTATCAGCTGTGCTATCAAAATATTGAACAGCTTCTTCGTCGTTTTGTGGATTTAATAAAGTCAGTAATTTTTTGAGATAATTTTCAGCTAAATATAATTCTTCACCAGTGATTAAATAGACTGACTTTAATTGTTTAGCTTGTAATTGTTTTATTGCATCATTATATTTCATGGGAAATCCTTTGCTTAAAATATATTAATTTAAAAATGTTTTGAGGGAATAATTATAGCCATCAGTATAAATTACTATAGCTCCCTTTTCATCTGTGCGGAGAATTTTTGTAGGTAGATTATTCAATCTATCAAGAACTTCTTTGTTAGGGTGACCAAAGCTATTATATTTGCCCACAGAGATGATAGCTAATTGAGGTCGTACATGTTCTAGAAATTCTTGTGAAGAAGATGTTTTAGAGCCATGATGAGCAACTTTTAAAATTGTAGAGGCTATATTTTTATTTAATAAATATTTTTCTTGTGTTTGCGGTAAATCACCTGTAAATAACACAGAAAAATTATGATATGTTAATTTTAGTACATTTGAACTATCATTGCTAGATTTTAAATTTTCTTTTTCATCATTTTGAAGAAATTGGAAATGAATATCTTCTAAATTAAAAGTAGTGTTTTCCTTAGCTATAATAGCTTTGGCTAATAAGGGATTATTCAGTGGTAATTTTAAAATTTTAGCATATAAATCTTTATCTTCATCAGCGATAATTAAATGATTTACAGGTATTTTTTGTAAAATGGAATTAGCTCCACCACTATGGTCAGCGTCAGCATGGCTCAAAATTAAATAATCTAATTTATTGATACCATAATGACGTAAATAGGGTAAATCTACGTAAGAACCAATATCAAAATCAGAATTAATAGAACCACCTGTATCAATGAGTATACTATGTTGATGGGGCGTGATGATAAGGCAAGCATCACCTTGACCTACATCAATAAAGTGTATTTGTAGAGGAGAAGGCTTTATCATAAAATAACAAGAAAAAACAATCAGGCTAATACTACAGATATAAGTGATAAATTTATATTTTTGTAAAAGTAAATATAAGTATTTGCGAATTTTGATATTTAAAGTTATAAAAATAAGGGAGTAATAAATTAAAATAGCTGGAAAATCTAATGGCGGTACATAAATACTAGCAAAGGGAATTTTGGTGAGTAAAAAAGTTGCTTCATTGCTTATGCTTAAAATTAAGCTGGCAAAAATAAATAAAATTTTAGTGATAAAAGGAAAGATAAATCCTAAGATAAAAGCTATTAAACCTAAGATGATGAGAATTTCCAATAGGGGAATAATGATTAAATTGGCTAGTAGGGAGCTAAGAGATAAACTGGTGAAATACCAAATAATAATAGGAAAAGCAAAGATTTGAGCACTCATGGTTAAAGCTAAATTATCTATTAATAGTGAAGGCAATTTTAATTTATTTAATTTAGAGCGTAATATGGGCATTAAATAGACAAGACCAGCTGTAGAGGCAAATGAAAGCTGAAAACTTATATTGAATAATAATAGAGGATCAAAGAGCAATAAAATCAAAGCAATAATACTTAATAAATGTTGAGCCGTAGATTTTTCCTCAAGATATAGAGCGATAATGCTAAGTAATCCCATTATGCTAGCACGTATGACAGGTATACTAGCACCGCATAGAATAGTATAAAAAATAATGAGGATTAATAATAAGATTAAATTAAAAAAGCGAGGCAGATGTAAAAATTTACCTAAAGATAATAAAAATAGAGAAATCAAGCTGATATGAGAGCCTGATACGGAAAGAATATGAATAATACCAGTGATGGAGTAAGCTTCTAAGATGTCTTTTTCGATATTATACCCACCAAACAGCATAGCAAAAATCATATTAGCATCATTTTCAGGCATTGTTTGATACATGGATTGCAAAAAAGATTGCTCTATTTGATAGCAAAATTCTTGAAGCGAGAATTTATCAGATGTATTTAATATTTTTAAATTTTGTTTACCAATGGAAAATGTAGCATAGATACCTTCTTCTTGGGCAGAAAGCTCACGATCGACTAAATTGGGATTGTGATAATTTTGGATTAAGCGGATAGTACCTGTGGCAGAAATCGTATCATTGATTTTAGCAAGATTATCTAAATTTTTTTGTTTTTGATAAAGATAAACTTTTCCTGTTGTAGTTTTTTCTTCCTTTTGCTTGATGGATTTAGTATCAACAACATATGTTAAATGATATATACCAGCACTGTCTTGGCGGATTTTAGGCATTTGACAGATAATACCAGTTAAAGTGATTTCTTGATTGTCATAGTTTTTTATATTGTCATCGGCAATGAAGGTAAAAGAGAGATAACGCATTACACCTAAAAGGAAAAATAAAATAAGATATAGTAAAAATGTAAGTTTATATTTACGCAAAGTAAAATAGAAGGCTAGTATTAGATTTACTATAATTAAACAAAAAAGGTGTGTATATGACTTAGAAATTTCAGGAGTTTTCATCATCATATACACACCTAAGCTGTAGAAAAGAATTATAAAATTAATGAAAAGTAAGGGCGATTGCCCATAATGTATCTTAATCATAATATGCCTTCTTAAATAATAAAATAAATTATTTGTTAGATTTAAAAGATTTTAAGTAGAAATTTTATCTTGCATTTTGCTAAATTTAGCTTCACCAATACCTTTGACATTTTTGATATCTTCGATAGAAGAAAAATTACCATGTTCTTGGCGATAATCGATGATTTTTTGAGCAGTTGCAGGGCCAATTCCAGGTAAAGTATCTAAATCTTCTTTTGTCGCAGTATTTATATTGATTAAATTAGAAGATGAATTATTATTAGGACTGTTGGAATTAGTATCATTGACCTGTTCATTAGAATTGTTGACAGGTGTTTTACTGCTCACTTGAATTTGCATACCATCAGTTAATTTTTGAGCTAAATTGATTTTGGTTTTATCTGCAAGTGGTGTAAAATCGCCACAGGCTTTAATTGCATCAGCAATGCGACTATCACTAGGTAATTCAACTAAACCAGGAGAATTGACTTCGCCAGAGACATAAACAGTGATTGTAGTATCTTCTTGTTTATCTTGAGTCTGTGTTTGCGTATTATCGGTGATAATAGGAGTAGTATCTTCTTGTGTGTAAAGATAATAAAAAGTTGAAACACTAGCAAATAGAGCTATACAAAATAAAATAAGTAGCGATTTTTTATACATAGGCATATAAATCATTCTTTCTAATTATAAAAACAAAAAGGAAATATTAATTTTTTAAATCTTGGCATTTAGCGATTAAATCAAGTACAGCGAAATCTTTATGTTTAATATCTTTTAACACTACTAAAGCATTTGGATATTCGCCATTTTGACAGAGCAGATAGCCAAGATTTTTTAAGATGAAGTCATTTTCATCATCTAAAAGTAGAGCTTGGCGCAATAAAAAAATAGCTGATTGAAGATTATTATGTGTGCGGAAAATATCAGCTAGATAATTAAATAGCCAAATTTTTTTCTTATAAGATAAAACTTGAGACATGATGCATTGACTCACTTGCTCGCAAGGTGTGGCTAAAATAGTAGAAATATTTTCTTTATTGGCTATTTGCATATCCCAAATTTGATTGATTGTATTTTGTAGAGCTGGATTTATATTGGTATTAGTATCAGGCATGATGACTCCTTTTGCACTATTGATAACAGTGGATTGATGAACAGTTAAATTGTGATTAACAGGATTTTTTTGCTTTTGTGTCTTTAAAGACTGTCTACGTTGTTTTTGATAAGTATTTAGATTAGGACAACGGCGCATTAATTTATCAGCTTTAAATATTTTTTTGAGTTTTTCAATAATCATATCTAAAAGTTGATAATCTTTTTCATTTTTTAAAGTGATTTTATTGGATAATAGATGATTTAATGTAGTTAAAGCTTCTTCTTTTTTTCCATGAACTAATAAAAGTTGAATTTCTAAAAGTAGACTACGGCAATCTTGCGGAGATTGAGCTTTTAACTTTTGTGTCCAATTGAAAGCGCGTTCATAATCATGTAAACATAAATAGGTATCAGCTAATTCGTAGATGATATCACTATCTACGATATTTTTTTCAAATAATAATTGAATGCAAGATAAAGCTTCTTCATAGAGTTTTTGTTGTTTGAATTGATGGATTTCTATAAGAAAATCATCTTTAGTCATTTCATTTGAAGATGGCTTATTATCGGTAGTGATATTTTGAGTTGATATTTCTTCTGTAGTTGTATCTTCTGAGGAAGATGGATAGAGATTTTTAAATACGCAGTAAGAAGTATCAGAAGTGTTTGGTTGATTAAAAGAGGTTTGTTGAAACCATTTTGGACGTTTTTTCAAAAAAATACCTCCTTTGAAGGTTTTGTAGGTAAATTGATATTGGCTTGACTAGCTAATACTAGACCGCTTACAGTTTTAGCGCCATGATTTTTTAAAACCATAGCACAATTTTTTAGCGTACTGCCTGTGGTGAATATATCATCAATCAATAGACATTTGCGATTTTTTACATCAACATAATCTTTTAACGTAAAAGCATTGGCTAAATTTTCTTGACGTTCATGGCGTAGTAATTGATATTGTGATTTAGTTTGTTTTGTACGCTCAAGAATATCGCAATAATTAAAATGATGTTTATCAATCCATGGTTTAAAAATTTTTTCAACTTGATTAAAACCACGTTTTTTTAATTTATTTTTGTGTAGGGGTACTGGGATTATCATATCATAAGTGGAAAAATCCCAGTCTTCATCTAAATATGAAAATAATGGTTTTAAATAAGCTAAAGTGGCAAATTTATTTTGATATTTTAATTCGTGAATTAAATTCTTAAGTCCTGTATCGTATTTACCTATAGCTATAATAGGTGAAATATATTGCCGAATATCTTCATCATAAGCTAGATTTTCATTGCGGATAATTTCTTCTAAACAAGAAGGACACCACATACCTTTTTGTTCTACATAGGCATTACAAGAAGGACAATGGCTAGGAAATAGAAATTGCATAATAGCTTGATAGATATTATTTAACATGATAAAGAACTCTTTTCTAAAATAGCTTAAATTAATTTATGGGCTAAACGTTCAGCAAGCAGTGTATATCTTTTTTGTGTTCGATTACTTTGAATAGCAGTCATCAATGCTTTTTTTGAGCCAATGATGATGACTTTTTGTTTGGCTCTAGTGATAGCTGTATAGAGTAAATTTCGTTGGAGCATGATGTAGTGGCTAGTTGATAAAGGAATGATGACTACTTTATATTCACTGCCTTGACTTTTATGCACACTTGAGGCATAAGCTAGAGTTAATTCGTTTAGTTCATTTTTTTCATAGGTAACAATATGGTCAAAATAATCTACAGTTAATTTTTCGTTGTTGATATCTTGGATAAAACCAATATCGCCATTAAATACATTTTTTTGGTAGTTATTGCGGATATGCATGACTTTATCGCCAACGCGAAATGTTTGTGAAGAATATTTTAATTCATCTTGATTTTTTTTAGGATTTAATTGTTCTTGAAGCATTAGATTTAAATTTTCTACGCCACATAAAAAGCGGTGCATAGGAGATAAAATTTGTACGTCTTTGAGAACATCAAAACCTTCATGAGGTAAATCTTTAGTACATAAATCAAGGATTTTTTGTGTAATGGAAGTATCGTCATTTAATTCATAAAAGACAAAATCGCTGTATTGTTTGCGAAGGTCAGGCAATCTACCAGCGTTTATGATATGTGCATTTTGGATAATCATGCTTGTTTGAGCTTGGCGGAAAATCTCATCTAAGCGAATAGCAGGGACTTTTTGCGAACGGATGATATCTTTAAGTACAGAGCCAGGGCCTACGGCAGGGAGTTGGTCTGTATCACCGACTAAGATGATGCGACAACCATCTGGTACAGCATTTAAAAAATGGTGCATGAGGACTATATCTACCATAGAAACTTCATCTAAGATAATGACATCAGCATCTAATTGGTCATCGATATCTTTGCTAAAGCCTAATTGTAAATTATCATCTTGAGCTAAATTATTTGCTTCTAACAAGCGATGGATAGTTAAAGCTTTTTGCCCTGTTGTTTCGCTTAAGCGTTTTGCAGCTCGTCCAGTTGGTGCTGCTAGGCGAATTTTTAATCCTTGGGCTTTTAAAATGGATAAGATGCCTTTGATTACAGTCGTTTTACCAGTACCAGGGCCACCAGTGAGTACTAAAACTCCGTGATGAAGACAAGCTTTGATGGCTTCTTTTTGTTTTTGTGCAAGTTGGATTTGATTGTCTTTTTCCCATACTTTGATAAATAAAGAAAGATTATCTTCCGATAAAGGCTCAGTTGCTTGTTGTAATTGAAGTAGACGCGTAGCAACTTTTTTTTCGGCATAATAAAGATATGGCGGATAAATTAAAGTTTCACCACCAACTACTTCAGTATTTAAAGAGCCAATATCAATGCGTTCTTTTAAAATAGTGAAGATGATTTGATTATTTACTTGCAATATTTTTGCTGTTTTATCGACAAGAGCCATTTCAGGGATACAGCAATGACCATTGTTGCAAAGTTGCATTAAAGCATAGTCTATGCCTGAGATTATGCGTCGTTTATCCTCTCTTTGTATGCCAAGATTAAAAGCCAGTTTATCAGCTGTTAAAAAACCTATGCCTTCTATATCTTGAAATAAGCGATAGATATCTTTTTCCATGATATCTATTGCAAAAGAACCGTATTTAGCAAAGATTTTACCTGCATAAGTATTGGATATACCATGATTTTCTAGCCAAACCATGATTTCAGTGAGTTCGCTTTGTTCAAGATAAGATGTAGAAATTTTTTCTGCTGTTTTTTTGCCAATACCAGGAACTTTTAATAATTCATTTGGTGATTTAGCAATTATTTCTAAAGTTTTTTCGCCAAATTCAGCGACTATTTTCTTTGCCATGGCAGGGCCAATGCCGTTGATTGCCCCAGAAGCTAAGAATTTTTCAATGCCGGATATTTCTGTAGGGGCAACAGTTTTATAAGTTGTAGCTTTAAATTGTTGCCCAAATTTAGGGTGCTTTACCCATTCCCCTTCGATTTCTAATAGTTGCCCAATGAGTGGAGCTATGCCGTTTAGGGTAACTGTTATCTGTGTAGAAAGTTTTTCTGGTGATAATTTTAAAACAGTGAAGCGATTATCTTGACTGGCAAAAATAATCGTATCGACTGTTCCACATATTTTTTCCATAAGTAAAGCCTTTCTATTATTTATGATAAATTTATTATTTTATGCTTTATTTGCTAATTCTTCAGTTAATTTATCCCATTCGATATATTTTTCTTCTAGTTCTTGTTCTTTTTGAGCATAAGCTGTAGCTATTTCATGACTTTTATTGGGATCTGCTTGCAGTGTTGGGTCATTCATTTGATATTCTAAACCTTTTAATTCAGCTTCAAACATAGCGATAGTAGCTTCGCAACGCTGTATCATCATGGTTAATTTTTCACTGCTCATAGCAGAAGCTACATGTGCATTTTTAGGTTTTGCTTTTTCTTGTTTTGTCTTAGGCGTAGTTTTATTTTCAACAGTAGCTTTTTTATTTGAAGTTTCTTGAGTAGACTCAAGTTCTTTTTGCATTTCTAATTTTTTTTCACGATAATAGCTATAATTTCCATTATACTCTGTTAAATGTCCGTTTTCTAATTCACAAGTGAAGTTAGTAACTTTATCTAAGAAATAACGGTCATGGGAAACGACGATAAATGTACCAGGGAAAGCCATCATCGCTTCTTCAATAGCTTCTTTAGCAGGAATATCCAAATGGTTTGTAGGTTCGTCCATTACGAGGAAATTTGCACCAGTTAACATCAATTTCAATAAAGCCAAGCGAGATTTTTCTCCACCGGATAAATCGCCGATTAATTTATAAATATCATCACCTTTGAATAAGAAAGCACCTAGACAGTGGCGAGCCTGTTCATCATTTAAACCAAATGAAGATAAGATTTCATCAAAAACAGTATTGCTAGGGCAAAGACCTTCATGTTGCTGGGAATAATAGCCGATTTTTACACGACTGCCGATTTTAATATTTCCTGTAGGAGATTGTAATTCGCCTAAAAGTAGTCTCAATAAAGTTGTTTTACCAGCACCATTAGGGCCTACGATAGCTACACCATCACCTTTGCGAATTAATAAAGATAGATGTTCAAAGATTTTATGATCGCCAAAGCTAACAGATACATCATCAAGTTCAGCTACACGTTGAGCACATTCTTCTGGTTTATGGAACATAAAATAATTAAAACCTGATTTTTGTGGCGGTAAGATAATGCGTTCTAAACGCTGTAATTGTTTTTCACGACCTCTAGCTTGTTTTGCTTTGACACCTGCTTTATAGCGACGAATATATTCTTCTGTTTCGCGAATATGTTCTTGCTGTTTAGTATAGGCAGATTCTAAAGCAGCTCGTCTTTGAGCTTTTACTTTCATGGCAGTGGAATAGTTACCATCATATAAAACAGTTGTTTTATTTTCTAAATCTAAAATCTTAGTGGCAACTTTGTCTAAGAAAAAACGGTCATGAGAAATTAAAAGTACGCCACCTTTATAATTGCTCAAAAAGCCTTCAAGCCATTCAATCATTTCAATATCTAGATGGTTTGTTGGTTCATCTAAAAAGAGAAAATCTGGCTCACGAAGTAATGCTTTAGCTAAACAAATGCGAGTGCGTTGACCACCTGAAAATAATGTTGGGTTTTTAGGAAAGTCTTCTTCACTAAAGCCAAGACCAAAAGCAACGCGACGAAGACGGCTTTCATAATCGTATCCGCCTAATTGTTCAAATTTATCAGAAATACGACTATATTCCTTCATTAAATCTTCAAGTTTATCATTATCATCTAAGTTTTCAATTTGTTTTTCCAATGTAGTTTTTTTCTGTCCAAGAGCAATGATATCAGCAAAAGCAGATAGGAGTTCGTCATATAAATTATCATGAGTGAAATCTGATTGCTGTTGCATATAGCCGATAGTATCTACACTATCAATACTGATGCGTCCAGTATCATATTCTTCAATACCTAAAAGACATTTCATTAAAGTGGATTTACCAGCACCATTAGGGCCAACAAAACCAATTTTATCGCCACGAGCCACATCAAAGGAGACATTATGAAATAATTCTTCTATACCAAAGGATTTTCCTAAATCTTGAATGCGTAAAATTCCCAAAATAACACTTCCTTTATAATTTATAACTATATAATATAATTTAAATTTATAGACCTATATAATTAAATCTTGCTACTCCATGAAGATATAGCAAGATTTAATTTAAAATAATTTAATTTTGTTTTTGATAATCTAAGCCAATATTGACTGTTGCTTGACCAGAGCTTCCTCCTGACATAATAGTACAAGTAAATGGCATACCATAGAAACAATCTGTTTCATGTTCATTTGCTGTAATAGTTGTATGTTCACGAGAAGATGTATTTCCTGTTTCAACACTAGAAATTTTAAAACCTTTGCGTTTTAAGATATCTGCAACTTCTGCACCAGCTCCATTGATACCGCTGGAATTGATGACTAAAACGGTTATATCTTCATTTTTTACAGGTTCAACTTTTTCTTTAGCAGGAGCGGTGTTATCTTTTTGAGTTGAAGATCTTTCTTCGCTTGAAGGAGTTTCTGTTGTAATATCGCCCATTTTTAAACCTTTAGGCAAAGATTTTTCATATGCTTTTATTGTAGATTCAGTATCTTTTTGAGCAGTTTCATTTAAGGTAATTCCCATATTTTGCGCTATTAAATTTCGTGTTTTGGCAATATCTGGTATCCAATAGCTGATATCTTCGATATAAGCAGGTTGTCCAGGAACCATACTAGAAGATAAGCCATTTTGTTGAATTGTAGGCAAATTGGATACTAAGGCAATCATTTCACTCAATGGCATATTAGTTTGAATAGCTGAGGAAATATTGCTTAAAATATCTGGTAGTTTTGGTAGGATAGATGGTGATATTGCTTGTGCAAGGAAAGCTTTCATGAATTTTTGCTGACGATTTATACGACCGATATCGCCCTCACCATCGCGATAGCGAACATATTGAATAGCTGTCTTACCATTTAAATGCTGAAGTCCTGGTTGAAGGTCGATAACAAGACCACCATTGTCGTCCCAAGGGTCTTCATAATACATGCGTTTTTCTACATCAATATCAACACCACCAACAGCGTCGATGATTTTTTCAAAAGCTTGGATATCTATAAGAATATAATAATTAATCGGTACATTTAAAAATGATTCCACTACTTTTTGCGTGAGCTCATGACCACCATAAGCGTAAGCGTGATTTATTTTGTCATAATCATTTTTTTCGATATGTACTCTAGTATCACGTGGCAAAGATAATAAAGAAGCTTTTTGTTCATTTGGATTATATGTTAAAACCATTAATGTATCACTGCGACCGACATCATCAGCGCGTCTATCTACACCCATTATCATGATATTAAGAACGTTTGTTTGTTCTGTGGTTATAGTTGGAGGATTATCAGAGGAAGAATCAGAGTTAGCAAAGACAAATCCAACTAATACTAATAATAGAATAATAATTAGAGCAATAAGACGATTATAGTTTTTCTTCTTTTTATATATTTTTTTTGGCGGTGGAGGAGAGGGTGGATCATTTTTTTCTCGCCATTCCCTGCTGAGCCAATCTGGAGTATTTAATGTATCAATATCATTTTTATCGTTATCACTAGTTGTATCGTGTTTATTTGTATCATCAATTTTATTTTCCAAAATAAAAAACTCCTACTAATTTATTCATACATTATGCTAACTAAGTTAGTATATCAAATATAAATTATCATTTCAATTTATATAAAAATAAATATTTATAAATGTTGTGTATAAATATACGAATAAAGGGAGAAAAATTTTTATAATTTTACAATATATAGTTAATTTTTGCTTGATTTTTGTTGAATAAAACTTTATACTAAAAGAAGCAAACAGCTTTTTTGTTCTGATATGAAAAATGACGTGGAAAATCATGCATTTATGGGATGAAACGGCTTGGGCTTAATTGAACTTTTTAAGGAGTTTTACAAATGGATTTTCAAGACAAAACACTAGTATGTAAAGATTGTGGTAAGGAATTTGTTTTCAGTGCAGGAGAACAAGCTTTTTATGCAGAAAAAGGCTTTGAAAATGAACCAGCACGTTGCCATGAATGCCGTGATAAAAGACGTCGCGAACGTGAAGGCGGAAAAGAACAGCGTCAGATGTATACTGTAGAATGTGCAGAATGCGGAAAAGAAACACAGGTTCCTTTTGAACCAAAAGGAGACCGTCCAGTTTATTGTCGTGATTGTTTCAACGCTAGACGCAATAAATAATTTAGTTTAATCGGCAAGGAGGCTTGGATATTTCCGAGCCTTTTTTAAGGTTAGATGTAATTATAATTTTATAAACAAATTTAAAGAAGGGAAGTTACATAATGAGTAAGAAACTATTAACTTTATGTGCTCTTTGTATGTTTGCTGTAAGTGCACTTTTCGCTGGCTGTGGACAAGATAGTTCTGATAAAGCAGCTTCTAGCGGAGAAAAAGTATTACGTGTAGGTACTAATGCTGACTTTGCTCCATTTGAATTCCAAGACGAAAATGGTAGCACAGAATATCAAGGTTTTGATATGGATTTAATCAGAGCTGTAGCTAAAGAAATGGGTTACACAGCTGAAATTCAAAATGTTAACTTCGATGGCTTAATTCCTGCTATGGAATCTGGCAATATTGATATAATTGCTTCTGGTATGACTATTAATGAAGAACGTAAAAATCAGGTAGAATTCTCTGCTCCTTACTATATTTCTGGTCTTACTATCGTTGTTCCTAAAGACAACACTGATATCAATGGTTTTGCTGATTTAAAAGGCAAAAAAATAGCTGTACAGATCGGTACAACAAGCATGGAAGAAGCACAGAAAATCGAAGGTGCTGAAGTAAAAGCTTTAAATAGTTCTGCTGATACATTTATGGAATTAAAAGCAGGTAACGTTGATGCAGTTATTAATGACCTTCCTGTAAATGATTATTATATTGTAAAAACTAAAGCTACTGATGTAAAACGTTTAGATGATAAACTTACATCTGAAGAATATGGTTTTGCAATGAAAAAAGGTAATACAGAATTAAAACAAAAAGTAGATGCAGCTTTAAAAACACTTAAAGAAAATGGTGAATATGACAAAATCTATGAAAAATGGTTTGGTACAAAACCTGCTAAATAATAGATTTTGTATTTAACATAGTAACCTAGAAGGACACTGTCTGATGGTCAGTGTCCTTTTTCTATAATAGAAGAAAGTGAGGAGGTTTTATTTTTGGATTTTAGATTTGATATTATTATCAATGCTTTTCCATTACTTATTGAAGGTGCTATTTTTACAATTCAAATTACAGCACTAAGTGTTGCAATTGGTATTATTATTGGTTTATTTGTTGGTGTTGCTCGCATTAGTAAAATTAGAATAATTAAATGGTTAGCAGCTATCTACGTTGACTTTTTACGTGGAACACCTTTATTAGTACAGATTTTCTTGATATATTTTGCACTACCTGTATTAACAGGTATAAAAATGAACCCATTTGTAGCAGCTATTGCTGCTTGTAGTATCAATAGTGGTGCATATGTAGCGGAAATTTTTAGAGCAGGTATACAATCTATAGATAATGGTCAGATGGAAGCAGGTCGCTCTTTAGGTTTATCTTGGTTCCAGACAATGAGATATATAATTATTCCTCAGGCTTTTAAACGTGTAATACCACCACTAGGAAATGAATTCATCGCTTTATTGAAAGATTCATCATTAGTGTCTGTTATTGGCTTTGAAGAGTTAACTCGTCGTGGTCAATTAGTTATTGCTAGAACATATGCTTCTTTAGAAATTTGGGTTTGTGTTGCTTTAATTTATTTAATAATGACATTATCTATTTCTCGTTTTGTAGCATATTTAGAGCGGAGGTATCAAATTGATGATAGAAATTAAAAATCTGCATAAGTCTTTTGGTCATGTAGAAGTATTAAAAGGCGTAGATGTTTCCATTGAAGAAAAAGAAGTGGTAGTTATAATTGGACCAAGTGGTTCTGGTAAATCTACATTACTTCGTTGCATGAATTATTTAGAAGAGCCTACAAGTGGAGATATCACTGTAGATAATATGAAACTCGATAAACATGCGGATATCAATAAAATTCGTGAAAATATCGGTATGGTATTCCAACGTTTTAATTTATTTCCACATATGACAGTATTAGAAAATATTGTACTTGCACCAACAAAAGTGTTGAAAATTTCACGTGATGAAGCAATCTCAACAGCTATGGATTTATTACAAAGAGTTGGTTTAAAAGAAAAAGCTAATTCTTATCCAAGTCAGTTATCTGGTGGGCAACAACAACGTGTGGCCATTGCTAGAGCTCTTGCAATGAAACCAAAAGTTATGCTCTTTGACGAACCAACATCAGCTCTTGACCCAGAAATGGTAACAGAAGTATTAGATGTTATGAAAAGCTTAGCTAATCAAGGTATGACAATGGTTGTAGTTACTCATGAAATGGGATTTGCTCGTGAAGTTGGGGATCGTGTATTATTCGTAGATGAAGGTCGTATCATTGAAGAAGGTACACCAAAAGAAATTTTTGAAAATCCTAAACAAGAACGTACAAAATTATTCTTATCTAAAATTCTTTAAAATTAAAATCAAATATTCTAGTTTAAATCGCATTTTAAGCTAGAATATTTGATTGACGCTCATCTGGTAGTATGCTATAATTTATTATTACCGGACGTGCGATTATTTGTCGTAAAAAAACTAAATAAAAATTAGTTTGAGATGAGTAACGTTCAAAATTTTTAACATAAAAAGCGAGAGTTCTTTTGATTTTATTTCAAAGAAAATAAAGCTTTATGTTAAGTTTTAGGTAAGCAAATAGCAAGCCTATAAAGTTAGTTGTTCTTTAAAAACACAAAATGTAGGACTTCATATTTTAGAAGCTACAAAGGAGTTTTGGCAGTTCCTTTAAGAGGATATACTTCTTAAAAATCTTCTATTGGCAATTATAGCTGTTAAGTATTTAAGTACTGTAGTTATCATTGTTGAGCGAAGAATGTCAATATATTTGATTACGTTATAGAAAATATTTTTCTATAGCTTTATATATTTTGGAGTGAATGAGGTGTACAAAGGAATATCTTTGTCAATTACAAAGCAAGGTCTTTAAAGAGAAAAAGTGCCTTGCCTTTTTAACGTTTAATGTATGTTGATAGTGAAAACATATCAAAGCGTGTAGACAAAAGATAAGAAAACACTTTATTCATATGTTTAATATTTAGTTTCAATTCGGTTTGAGGGGTGAAGATTTTAATGTTCAATCCTGTCTCAGTTGGTAAACGGACCAGGTATAGCTATGCCAAAATCAAAGAGGTTATGGATATGCCTCATCTTCTGGATATCCAGAGAAATTCTTATGATTGGTTTATGAAGGAAGGATTACAGGAGATTTTCCATGATATCTCTCCAATTCAGGGATTTACAGGAAATCTTGTGTTATCGTTTGAAGGTTTTTCTTTAGGAAAACCTAAATATGATATTGATAAATGTAAAGAACGCGATGCTACGTATTCTGCTCCTTTACGTGTCAATGTACGCCTGGTTAATAATGATACTGGCGAAGTAAAGGAACAGGAAGTTTTCATGGGTGATTTCCCACTCATGACAGAAACAGGTACATTTATCATCAATGGTGCGGAACGTGTTATCGTAAGTCAGCTCGTTCGTTCTCCTGGTGCTTATTACGGTGAAAATATTGATCCTACTGGTAAAAGATTATATAATGCCACAGTTATTCCAAACCGTGGTGCATGGATAGAGTTTGAAACAGATTTAAATGATGTTATTTCTGTTCGTCTTGACCGCAATCGTAAATTACCAGCTACAGTATTAATCCGTGCATTAGGTTATGGTACAAATGATGCTATTATGTCTTTATTTGATAATGATGAACGCATTAGAAACACTATAGACCGTGATAATACAGTAACAAAAGAAGAAGCATTAGTAGAAATCTACAAAAGACAGCGTCCAGGCGACCCACCTACTGTAGATAATGCTAAACAACTTTTAGAACAGCTTTTATTTGATCCTAAACGTTATGATTTAGCAACTGTAGGTCGTTATAAATTAACTAAAAAATTAGGCTGGAAACGTCGTCTTTTAGGCAAACAATTAGCTGAGCCATTAGTAGATAAAGAAACTGGTGAAGTTTTAGTTCCTGCTGATGTTACAATTGAAGCATCTATGGTTGAAGATATTACTATCGAACAAGAAAATAATATCTTCGGTGAAGATGAACATGCAATTGTTTATATTAAAGATAAAAACAATAATAGAATTAAGATGATTTGTTCTCGTACTTTACCATACAATCATCGTACAATTACTATTAACGATATTATTGCATCTATTAGTTATTTATTAAACTTAATGGATGGACATGGACATAAAGATGATATCGACCATTTAGGAAATCGTCGTATCCGTTCTGTTGGTGAATTGTTACAAAATCAATTCCGTATCGGTTTATCCCGTATGGAACGTGTAATCAGAGAACGTATGAATACACAAGATAATGATGTAATTACACCACAAGCTCTTGTAAATATTCGTCCTGTTGTGGCAGCAATCAAAGAATTCTTTGGTTCTAGCCAGTTGTCTCAGTTCATGGACCAGAATAACCCACTTAGTGAACTTACACATAAACGTCGTTTATCTGCACTTGGTCCTGGTGGTCTTAGTCGTGAACGTGCAGGGTTCGAAGTTCGTGACGTACACAACTCTCACTATGGTCGTATGTGTCCTATCGAAACTCCAGAAGGTCCAAACATCGGTCTTATCGGTTCCCTTGCAACATATGCTCGTATTAATGAATTTGGCTTTATGGAAACACCTTATCGTAAAGTCGATAAAGTTAATAAACAAGTAACAACAGATGTTCGTTATTTAACAGCTGATGAAGAAGATGATTTAGTAATTGCACAAGCCAATGAACCATTAGATGAAAATAACTGGTTCAAAGCTCAGCGTGTAACAGCACGTGTTCATGAAGAAACAATGCTTGTTGATGCAGATAGTGTAGATTACATGGACGTATCACCAAAACAGATTGTATCCATTGCGACAGCAATGATTCCATTCTTAGAAAACGACGATGCTAACCGTGCCTTAATGGGTGCGAACATGCAACGTCAGGCTGTACCTCTTTTCAGAACACAGGCACCACTTGTTGGTACTGGTATGGAATATAAAGCAGCTTGTGACTCTGGTGTTATGGTACTTGCAAAACGCGCAGGTGAAGTTGTTAGAGTAACAGCAGATTACATTGAAGTTCGTGCAGACGAAACTGGTGAAATCGACCATTATAAATTACAAAAATATTTACGTTCCAACCAAGGTACATGTATGAACCAAGTGCCAATCGTGTACAAAGGTGATCATGTAGAAGCAAAAGAACCTATCGCTGATGGTCCAGCAACTGATCATGGTGAATTAGCTCTTGGTTACAACGTTATCGTAGCATATATGCCTTGGGAAGGTTATAACTACGAAGATGCGATTTTATTAAGTGAAAAACTTGTAAAAGAAGATATTTACACATCTATCCATATTGAAGAATATGAATGCGATGCTCGTGATACAAAACTTGGACCAGAAGAAATCACACAAGATATTCCAAACGTAGCAGAAGATGCTCTTCGCGACCTTGATGCTGATGGTATTATCCGTATCGGTGCAGAAGTTCGTGCAGGTGATATCTTAGTTGGTAAAGTTACTCCAAAAGGAGAAACAGAACTTACAGCAGAAGAAAGATTATTACGCGCTATCTTTGGTGAAAAAGCTCGTGAAGTTCGTGATACTTCCCTTCGCGTTCCACATGGTGAAGCTGGTCGAATTGTTGATGTTAAAATCTTCAACCGTGCTAATAATGATGAATTACCACCTGGTGTAAATCAGTTAGTACGTGTATATATTGCTCAAAAACGTAAAATCTCTGTCGGCGATAAAATGGCTGGTCGTCATGGTAACAAAGGGGTTGTATCCCGCGTTATGCGTGAAGAAGATATGCCATTCTTACCAGATGGTACTCCAGTAAATATCGTGCTTAACCCATTAGGCGTGCCTTCACGTATGAACATCGGACAGGTACTTGAAACACATCTTGGTATGGCTGTTCGTGAACTTGGTATGCAGATTAAAGCAGGAGATCCAACAGTAGAATCTCGTTTACGTGCAATTGGTTATGATTTTGATAAAAATGGTATGCCAAAACCAGACGTTGCTGGTATTCACATTGCAACTCCAGTATTCGATGGTGCAAAAGGTAACGAAGTATTTGAAACACTCAAAGCTTCTGGTTTCTCTGATAATGGTAAGACTATTTTATATGATGGTCGTACAGGTGAACCATTTGAAAATCCTGTTACAGTAGGTTGCGTGTACATGCTTAAACTTCATCACCTTGTTGATGATAAAATCCATGCTCGTTCAACTGGTCCATACTCTCTTGTTACTCAACAGCCACTTGGTGGTAAAGCACAATTTGGTGGTCAGCGTTTCGGGGAAATGGAAGTTTGGGCTCTCGAAGCATATGGTGCAGCTTATACACTTCAAGAAATTTTAACAGTAAAATCTGACGATGTTGTTGGACGTGTTAAAACATATGAAGCTATTGTAAAAGGTGAAAACATTCCTGAACCAGGTGTTCCAGAATCCTTCAAAGTTCTCATTAAAGAGTTACAAAGTATTGGTCTTGATATCAAAGTTCTTTCCGAAGATGCACAGGAAATTATGATTAATGATATTGAAGATGATATCAATGAAACTGCAAGAGAACTCGATATGGATGCAACAGCAACAAAAGAATCTTATGGTCAAGCAGTAACAACAGATGTTTCTGAAGAAAATGTAGTAGAAGATGATTATACTACTGAAGAACCAACAGATGATATCATTGCTGATCTTGGTGCAGATAATTTTGACGAATAATATAATGGTTTAATTTAATCGATTTAAGAGCATTTATAATTATAAATGCTCTTAATCAATAAATTGAAATAGTGATATAGTAATGTAGGTAACTTTTATTTGTTTAATAAAAGTTTTTTAACAGATGCAAGGCTGAATTTTAAAGAAAGGGAGTGACAGCCCCTTGTTAGATGTAAATAATTTTGATTCTATGCGCATAGGACTAGCTTCTCCAGAAAAGATTCGTGAATGGTCTTATGGCGAAGTAAAAAAACCAGAAACTATCAATTATCGTACTTTAAAACCTGAACGTGATGGTTTGTTCTGTGAAAGAATTTTTGGTCCTACACGTGACTGGGAATGTCATTGCGGTAAATACAAACGCATTCGTTATAAAGGTATTGTCTGTGACCGTTGTGGCGTAGAAGTAACTCGTGCAAAAGTACGTCGTGAACGTATGGGTCATATAGAGCTCGCTGCACCAGTATCTCACATTTGGTACTTTAAAGGCATTCCAAGTCGTATGGGTCTTATCTTAGATGTATCACCTCGTTCTTTAGAGAAAGTATTATACTTTGCTTCTTATATAGTATTAGATCCAGGCGATACACCTCTTATTAAAAAGCAACTTTTATCCGAAAATGAATACCGTGAGTATTATGATAAATATGGCTCTAGCTTCAAAGTAGGCATGGGTGCTGAAGCGGTAAAACAGCTTTTAGAAGAATTAGATTTAGATAAAATGAATAAAGAATTACGTGAAGAACTTCGTACTTCTAGCGGTCAGCGTAAAGTTCGTGCTATTCGTCGCTTAGAAGTAGTAGAAGCTTTCCGTAAATCTGGCAATAAACCATCTTGGATGATTCTTGATGTAGTACCAGTTATTCCACCAGAATTACGTCCAATGGTTCAATTAGATGGTGGTCGTTTTGCTACATCTGACTTAAATGATTTATATCGTCGTGTTATCAACCGTAATAATCGTTTAAAACGTTTATTAGACTTAGGTGCACCAGATATTATCGTGCGCAATGAAAAACGTATGCTTCAAGAAGCAGTTGACGCACTTATCGATAATGGTCGTCGTGGTCGTGCTGTAACAGGCCCTGGTAACCGTCCACTTAAATCTTTAAGTGATATGCTCAAAGGTAAACAAGGTCGTTTCCGTCAGAACTTATTAGGTAAACGTGTTGATTACTCTGGTCGTTCCGTTATCGTTGTAGGTCCTGAACTTAAACTTCATCAATGTGGTTTACCAAAAGAAATGGCTCTTGAATTATTCAAACCATTTGTAATGAAAAAACTTGTAAATTCTGGACTTGCACACAATATTAAATCTGCAAAACGCATGGTTGAACGTATTCGTCCAGAAGTTTGGGATGTATTAGAAGAAGTTATTAAAGAACATCCAGTTCTTTTAAACCGTGCCCCTACGCTTCACCGTCTTGGTATTCAGGCTTTTGAACCTG
Source organism: Megamonas sp. Calf98-2 (assembly GCF_900110235.1). Taxonomy (NCBI): domain Bacteria; kingdom Bacillati; phylum Bacillota; class Negativicutes; order Selenomonadales; family Selenomonadaceae; genus Megamonas; species Megamonas sp. Calf98-2. The sequence goes on from NZ_FOCY01000019.1 coordinate 26,121, forward strand.
TACTCACAGAAGGTCGTGCACTTAAATTACATCCACTTGCTTGTACAGCTTACAATGCTGACTTCGATGGTGACCAGATGGCTATTCACCTTCCACTTTCAGCAGAAGCTCAAGCAGAAGCTCGTATTTTAATGCTTGCTGCTAACCACATCTTAGCACCAAAAGATGGTGGTCCAATTATCACTCCATCTCAGGATATGGTACTTGGTTCTTACTATTTAACAATCCTTCGTCCAAATGCACAAGGAGAAGGAAAAGTATTTACTGATATAAATGAAGCTATTTTAGCTCATCAACATAAAAATCTTCAATTACAAGCATTAATTCAAGTTCGTATGGAAGGATATGGCCTTGTAAAAACAACTCTTGGTCGTATGATTTTCAATGAAATTCTTCCTCCTGAAATTCGTGATTTCTATCAAGTAACAAAAGTTTCCTTAGAAGCTGATACACCAGAAGCTCGTGAAGCTTTAATTAAAGGCTTAAAAGGTAAAAAGATGGCTGAACCAATCGTTAATAGCGAAGGTAAAGAAATCGTTCCAGCTGATACAGCTGTTGATGCTGGTTATATTAAAAACTTACTTGCTAGTGATGCTAAAGAAGCTATTGTTCATGGTGGTAACTCTGGACAATGGTATCTCGGTTACAAAACAGGTAAAAAAGAACTTGGTAAATTAGTCGCTAGATGCTTTGAAACATTTGGTGGTTCTAAAACTGCTGAAGTAATTGATAATGTTAAAAACTTAGGTTACCATTATGCTTGTCTTGCTGGTATGACAGTTGCTATCTCCGATATCATCGTTCCACCAGAAAAGAAAGAAATTTTGGCAGCTACAGAAAAAGTTGTTAACCGTGTTGAACGCGACTATAATCGTGGTCTTATCACTGAAGACGAACGTTATAAGAAAGTTGTAAAACTTTGGAGCGATGCTACAGATGACGTTGCTGATGCGATGATGGCTAACATGGATACATTCAATAATATCTTCATGATGGCTGACTCTGGTGCCCGCGGTAACAGACAGCAGATGCGTCAGCTCGCTGGTATGCGTGGTCTTATGGCTGATCCATCTGGTAAAATCATCGACTTACCAATCAAAGCAAACTTCCGTGAAGGCTTAACAGTGTCTGATTACTTTATTTCTTCTCATGGTGCTCGTAAAGGTCTTGCCGATACAGCACTTAGAACAGCTGACTCTGGTTACCTCACCCGTCGTCTTGTTGACGTTGCTCAAGACGTTATCGTTCGTGAAGATGACTGTGACGTTGTAGGTATTAACCTCGTACGTGAACGTGCAAAACTTGCTGCATCTTCTAGCGCTGCAATCAAAGAACTTGGCGATAGCTTAAAAGGTCGTGTGCTTGCAAATGATATCGTTAGTCCAAAAACAGGCGAAGTTCTTTATGCTGCAGATACTACACTTGATGAAGAAGCTCTCAATACTATTGGTGAACATAATGTTAGCGAAATCGTACTCAAAGGTTCCGCTATTTATGAAGGACTCAACTCTATGTCCACTGAAACAATAGCTCTTGGTGCTCCTGAAGAAAATGTACGTAAATCCATTAAACATGCTATGATGCATGAAATGCTTGGCAAAAATACAACTGATGCTGTTTATGATAGTACAGGCGCAGAAATCATTCCTGCAAATACACCACTTACAGAAGAATATATCGAAGCTGTATTAAATAGCGACGCGAAAGAAGTTAAAGTTCGCAATAACAACATTCGTGGTATCGAAGTTGAAGCTATTAAAGAAGGTAACGGTATTATTGAATCTCTTGAAGATCGTATCGTAGGACGTGTATTAGCAGAAGATATCATTGATCCTGCTACTGGTGAAAAAATCGCTTCTCTTAACGAAACTGTTACACCAGCTCTTGCTAAAGCAATTTGTAAAGTACGTGAAAAAGTTTCTATTCGTAGCGTACTCACATGTAAATCTCAGCTTGGTGTATGTATTAAATGTTATGGTCAAGACCTTGCTACAGCTAATCAGGTTGAAGTTGGTGAAGCAGTTGGTATTATCGCTGCTCAATCTATCGGTGAACCTGGTACACAGCTTACAATGCGTACATTCCACTCCGGTGGGGTTGCCAGTGACGAAGATATCACACAGGGTCTTCCACGTGTTGAAGAATTGTTCGAAGCAAGAAAACCAAAACATCATGCTATCATTGCTGAAATCGAAGGTACTGTTCTCATTTCTGAAGATAAAGAAATGCGCATAGTTACTATTACACCAGATGAAGGCGAATCTAGAGAATATTTAATTCCTTATGGTTCTCGTCTCATTGTTAAAAATGGTGCAAGAATTAAACCTGGTGATAAAATCACTGAAGGTTCTATTAATCCACATGATATCTTACGTATTTGTGGTTTACGTGAAACTCAGCGTTACCTCGTATACGAAGTACAAAAAGTATATAAATCTCAGGGTGTTGGTATCAACGATAAACATATCGAAGTTATGGTTCGTCAGATGCTTCATAAAGTTAAAATTGAAGATTCTGGTGACACTGATTTCCTCCCTGGTGAATATATTGATATCAATAGCTTTGAATCTGCAAATGCTAAAGCTATTGAAGAAGGCGGTATTCCAGCCGTTGCTCGTCCAATCCTTTTAGGTATTACAAAAGCTTCCTTGGCAACAGATTCCTTCTTATCTGCAGCATCATTCCAAGAAACTACTCGTGTTCTTACTGATGCAGCTATCAAAGGTAAGGTTGATCCACTTATCGGTCTTAAGGAAAATGTTATTATCGGTAAATTAATTCCTGCTGGTACTGGTATGAGTAGATATAGAAATATCAATGTAGTAGATTTAGATGCTGCTGAACATGAAGCACAAGAAGAAACTACAGTTACTGAATAAGATTAATAAAAAGCAAGATACTTTATTGTATCTTGCTTTTCTTTTTTATGAAATTAATTATAAAAAAATAAAGATTTATTGATACTTTATAAATCTATTTGTTGAAAAAAAATGAAATATCCATTATAATAAAATTTGTTTGATTAGATAAGTTGTATTTTGTTAAAGAAAGTTGTAATACAACATTAGGAAGTATATAAGTTTATATAAAATATTTAAAAATATATAAAAATATATATAAATCCTAAAATTAAAAAAGGGGTAGTAAAAAATGACAGACATTAATAATTTATCAGTTAATGCCATTCGTGTATTAGCAGCAGATGAAGTACAGAAAGCAAATTCTGGACATCCAGGTCTTCCACTTGGCTGTGCACCAGTTGCTTATGAACTTTGGGGCAAACATATGAACCACAATCCTAAAAATCCTAAATGGGTTAATCGTGACCGTTTCATTTTATCCGGTGGACATGGTTCTTCTATGCTTTATGCTCTTTTACATTTATTTGGTTATGGTTTAACTGTAGAAGATCTTAAAAATTTCCGTCAAGATGGTTCCTTAACTCCAGGTCATCCAGAATATGGTCATACTGTTGGTGTTGAAGCTACTACTGGTCCACTTGGTGCTGGTATGGGTATGGCTGTTGGTATGGCTATGGCTGAAGCTCATTTAGCTGCAACTTTCAATAAACCAGAATTCCCTGTTGTAGACCACTACACTTATGTATTAGGTGGAGATGGCTGCATGATGGAAGGTATTTCTTCTGAAGCATTTTCTTTAGCTGGTACATTAGGTCTTAGCAAATTAATCGTTATTTATGATAGCAACAAAATCTCCATTGAAGGTAGCACAGATATTGCTTTCACTGAAAATGTACAAAAACGTATGGAAGCATTTGGTTTCCAAACTATCACTGTTGAAGATGGTAACGATTTGGAAGCTATCGGCAAAGCTATTGAAGAAGCAAAAGCTGATAAAACTCGTCCTTCTTTCATCACTGTTAGAACTCAAATTGGTTATGGTTGCCCTGCAAAACAAGGTAAAGCTTCCGCTCATGGTGAACCTCTTGGTGTAGACAATGTAAAAGCTATGAGAGAATTCTTAGGCTGGGAAAGTGAAGAAGCTTTCTATGTTCCACAAGAAGTTTATGATAACTACAATAAATTAGCTGAAAATGGTGCTAAAGCTGAAGAAGCTTGGAATACACTCTTTGCTGATTATTGTGCAAAATACCCTGAATTAAAAGCTCTTTGGGACAAATACTTCGGTGAAGTTGATGCTAAAGGTCTTCTTGAAGATGAAGAATTCTGGGCTTATGAAGATAAAGCAGTAGCAACTCGTGCTCTTTCTGGTACAATGATTAACCGCTTAAAAGATAGATTACCAAATCTCTTCGGTGGTAGTGCTGACCTTGCACCTTCTAACAAAACTCATATGAATGATGCTGGTGATTTCAGCAAAGATGATTATCTTGGCAGAAACTTACACTTTGGTGTTCGTGAATTCGCTATGGCAGCTATCGTAAATGGTATTCAATTACATGGTGGCTTAATCTCTTATGGTGCTACATTCTTCGTATTTAGCGATTATACAAAACCAATGCTTCGCTTAGCTTCCTTGATGAATTTACCTGTAACAATGGTATTCACTCATGATAGTATCGGTGTTGGTGAAGATGGTCCTACACATGAACCTATTGAACAATATGCTATGCTTCGTTCTTTACCAAACTTCAACTTATTCCGTCCAGCTGATGCTACAGAAACAGCTGCTGGTTGGTATTTAGCTGTAACAAGCAAAACTACTCCAACAGGTCTTGTATTAACTCGTCAGAATTTACCACAGCTTCCTGGTAGCTCCAAAGAAGCATTAAAAGGTGGTTATGTAATCGCTGATTCCACTAAAGAAACTCCAGATGCAATCATTATCGCAACTGGTTCTGAAGTATCTTTAGCTTTAGATGCTAAAGCAGAATTAGCAAAAGAAGATATTGATGTTCGCGTAGTAAGTATGCCTTGCGTAGACTTATTTGAACAACAATCCGCTGAATACAAAGAAGCAGTTCTTCCAAAAGCTATTCGTGCTCGTGTAGCTGTAGAAGCTGGTACTGATTTTGGTTGGGGTAAATATGTAGGTTTAGATGGTGCTGTTGTAACTATGCATGGTTTCGGTGCTTCTGCTCCTGCTGGTATCTTATTCAAAAAATTCGGCTTCACTACTGAAAATGTAGTAAATACTGTTAAATCTGTTCTTTAATAAGCAGTAAATATTTTTATAGAAAAAGACGATTGTCTATGGCAATCGTCTTTTTTGTATTTTTACATAAAAATAATAAAATTTTATAACAATTTTAGTTAAAAAGTAGTATAATGTTTTAAGTTTATAAAATGCGTTTTATAAACATCATTTGTTAATGCACATCAAAGATACTGTGCGAAGAATAAGGGGAGTGTTATGAAAAGTTTTAAACTGACAAAAGAAGAAGCTACAATGTTAGCACAAAAATATGCTACACCATTAGAGGTGATTTCTTTAGAGCATATTGAGGAAAATTATAATTTATTGTGCAAACATATACCGAGGTTGAAGGTTTTTTATGCAATCAAAGCTAATTCAGCGAAATGTATTTTAGAAAAGCTGATAAAATTAGGCTCTAATTTTGATGTTGCTTCAGCCGGAGAGATAAGGCTATTGTCTAAAATGGGTGTATCAGGGGAGAAAATGATTTATGCTAATCCTGTAAAGACGATAGAAGGGCTGATTGAAGCTAGTAAGGTAGGTATAAAGCGATTTACTTTTGACAGTGAAAATGAAATTGATAAAATAAAAAAATATGTACCAGAGGCAGAAGTTTTAGCTCGTGTGAAGATTAAACAATCTGATGCTATTGTGAATTTAAATATAAAATTTGGTGCAGATGAAACTAAAATTTTAGATTTATTAAATTATGCAAAAGCAAATGGTTTAAAAGCAAATGGGATATGTTTTCATGTAGGTAGTCAGGTCTTATCTACAAAATCATATGAAAAGGCATTTTCATTAGCACGAGGTTTAATAGATAGATTAAAAGCTAGTGGACTAGATATAAAATATATGGATATTGGTGGCGGTTTACCTGTAGCATGTTTAGATAAAGATATTGATGCAGAAAAAATCATGAAAAGTATAAATGATTGTTTAGCTGATTTTGAAGATGTAGAAGTTTGGGCTGAACCTGGTCGATATATTTGCGGTAGTGCAGTAAATGTGATTACTTCTATAATTGGTAAACAAATGCGTGATGAAAAACAATGGTATTATATAGATGATGGTATATATGGTTCTTTTTCGGGAATTTTATTTGACCATTGGGATTATGATATAATATCATTGAAAGATGAAGATAATACTTATGAAAAAGCCACTATAGCAGGTCCAAGCTGTGATTCGTTGGATATAGTAAAAAAAGAAATGTATTGCCCTAAATTAGATGAGGGCGATTTATTAATAGCCTTAAATGCTGGGGCTTATAGTAAAGTATCAGCTACAACTTTTAATGGCTTTTCTTTACCAAAAACAGTGGCATTAGAATAGTATTTTTGAGAGGAGGAAATACCATAAATAAAGCATCTATTGCCAATTTATTAGTGATTGTTTTAGTTTTATGTGGTATATTTTTTGCAATGTCTCCTGAAAGCCAAGAAGGATATAGTTCTTTTATGGAAATAATGTTAGGTTTAGTAGGGGTATTTGTAGTTGTAACTGTCGTTAGAATGATAGTGGCAAATAAAAAAAATAAATAAAGTAAAATAGTTAAAATTAATTTATTTAATATTGAGATTAAAATTCCTATATTTTTATATAGGAATTTTTTTTATGATATACTAGATTTAGTTTTAAAAGGAGGTTTTCTAATGGAGCAAAATAATACACCTTTGTATACAGCAATGAAAAAATATATTGAAGATAAAGCAATGGCTTTTCATACACCAGGACATAAACAAGGCAAAGGTGCTGCAAATGAACTTCATGAAATGATAACAGATACAGGTCTTAAGATGGAAGTATCTTTGATGGAAGAATTAGATGATATACATGGAGCTTCTACTTGTATAAAACAGGCACAAGATTTGGCAAGTGATTTATATGGTGCAGATGAAACTAGATTTTTTATCAATGGAACAACAGGTGCTATTCATGCGATGATTTTAACAGCTGTAAATCCTGGTGATAAAATCATCATACCTAGAAATGCACATCGTTCCGTACTTGGCGGTTTAGTTTTAGCAGGGGCAATACCAGTATTTATTCAACCAGAAATAGATGAAAATTTAGGTATTGCTATGAGCATTACGAAAACTGAATTAGAAAAAGTAATACGTGAAAATAAAGATGCTAAAGCTGTAGTAATGGTTTATCCTACATATTATGGAGTGGCAGGGGATATACAAAGCATAGCTAATTTAGTGCATGAAAATAATATGTTATTATTAGTTGATGAAGCACATGGGCCACATTTAGCCTTTTGTGATAAATTGCCAATACAGGCATTATCAGCAGGAGCCGATATTGTTGCACAAAGTACGCATAAAATAGTTGGTTCAATGACACAAACTTCTTTATTGCATATGAAAAAACAACGCGTAGATGTAGAGCGTTTTAATAAAATGTGCAGTTTAGTGCAATCGACAAGCCCTAATTATTTATTATTAGCTTCACTTGATATAGCACGCAAACAGATGGCAATGGAAGGTAAAGATTTAGTCGGTAGGGCTGTACAATTAGCGGAAGATTTACGTGAGCAAATCAATAAAATTCCAAATCTAAGCTGTTTTGGTCGTGAATATATGAACAGTGAAGGCAAATATGATTTAGACGTAACAAAAATAACTGTTTGTGTGCGTAAATTGGGGATAAGTGGAGCTCAGGCAGAACAGATTTTGCGACATAAATATAAAATTCAATGTGAATTATCTGATATGTATAATTTATTATTCATTATTTCCTACGCTGATAGTGAAAAAGAATGTGCGTATTTATTAAATGCTTTGCAAGAATTAGCAAAATCTTTTCAGGATAAAGAAACAAATCCTTTAGTGCAGATTAATTTGCCAAGCATTCCTCGTTATGTTTTATCACCAAGACAAGCAATGTTTGTTAAGACGAAAAAAGTAAAATTTGCACAAAGTGTAGGCAAAATAGCAGGGGAATTGATTACATTTTATCCACCAGGAATACCTGTGATTTATCCGGGGGAAGAAATAAGTCAAGAAATTATTGATTATGTATTATTGCAAAAACAAAATGGGGGCAATATAATAGGCCCAGAAGATATGAATTTAGAAAATATTAATATAGTGGAGGAATAATGGTGAAAGGAAAGCTCATAATCATTGAAGCTGGTGATGGTTGTGGTAAAGCTACACAGACTAAGCTTTTATATGATAGATTAAATCAAGCAGGTTACAAGGTAAAAAAAGTAGAGTATCCAGATTATGAAAGTCCAGCATGTACACCGGTAAAAATGTATTTGCAAGGTGAGTTTGGCGGTCATGTAGATGATGTAAATGCCTATGCTGCTTCTGTATTATTTGCTGTGGATAGATATGCTTCATATCGCATGAAATGGAAAAAAGATTATGAAGAAGGCACTATTATTTTAGCGGATAGATATACTACTTCTAATATGGTTCATCAAGCTGTAAAAATAGAAGATAGTAAAATGCGTGATGAATTTTTATCATGGCTTTGGGATACAGAATTTACGAAAATGGGGCTTCCTGTGCCAGATAAAGTTATTTTCTTGAATATGCCACCAGATATCAGCAATAAATTGATTGATAATAGAGCTAAAAAAGATAATCGCAAAAAAGATATTCATGAGCAGGATAAAAATTATTTAGAAAAATGTCATGAAGTTTATCAAGAAATGGCAAATCGCTATGATTGGGATATCGTAGAATGTGCAAAGGATAATCAGTTAAGAACTATAGAAGAAATTCATGAAGATGTTTGGCAAAAAATTCAAGGTCTGATTAAATAAAAATAGTAGATAAAAGTCTATAAACTTTATAATTAAATAGCTTTATGATATACTAAGTTTTAGTCATAAAAAATAAATTATGGCTAAAACTTTTTTATTAATGAAAATTTTGCTATCTAAATATATGTAAGAGTAAAGGATGTTCAGTATGAGTCAAGAGAAGAATAGCATATTGAAAGATGATTTCTATTCCATGATACAGATGCAACGCGTAAAAGTAGATGATGAATATAAATTATTATTGCAAAATCCTAATAATGAACAGATGCAAGTATATCAAACACTCATTAAAGATTTTGTAACTATGGCTGTAAAACAATTTTATATTGTAGTGATGAGTTCTGCTAAAGAAGAATTACCACAATATAATTTATACGATTATGCAAATAAAGTAGATGATTTATTATTAAATATCAATCAATGTATTGAAAATGAAGATACAGTATCTTTGACACAATATCATAAGCAAATAGATGGACTTTTAGATAAGTTTATCTACATAAATTAAGATGATTAGTTGGCAAAATATTTATGGGCATGAGCAAATAAAAGCGGATTTACAATTATTATTGCAAGAAAATAAATTGCCTCATGCCTTATTATTTTCAGGAATTGATGGTATTGGTAAATTATTGACGGCTAAGATGTTAGCTAAATCGCTACTTTGCTTTAATTCGCAACAAGGTAATATGGCTTGTGGTTATTGTAATTCTTGCAAGATGTTTGATGAACAAAATCACCCTGATTTTTATTATTTGGAGCCAGAAGGTAAAACAAGAAAATTGATTAAGATTGAGCAAATTCGTCAAATACAAGCAAAAATAGCTTTATCGCCATATCTGTCAGATAAACAAGTGGTGATTATAAATGATGCTCAATATTTGAATGATACAGCAGGAAACAGTTTGCTTAAGACTCTAGAAGAGCCAATAGGCGAAGTGTTTTTTATTTTAATCACTTCTAATAAAGATATGATACTGCCTACTATATTATCGCGTTGTATGAAAATATATTTTGCGCCTCTTTCTTATCTAGATGTGGCGAAGGTTTTACAACAAAAAATACAGATTGAAGAAGATAAAGCTAAAATCATTGCTAGATTGTCTGGTGGCAGTATATTAAAAGCTATGCAATTTATTGATGATGATGCTCTAGCCTTAAGACAAAAGGCATTATCTTGTCTTCAAGACAATTTTTCCATAAAAGATATATGGTTATTTATTGATGAATTATCAAGTTTTGAGCGAAATAAGATAAATGATATAATGAGTCATTTACAAATGCTATTGAGAGACTTATTACTGATGAAGGTTAATAAAGATAGTGATATTATTTATAATCAGGATATAAAAGATGATTTATTGAATATACAAAACAAGTATGATGAAGTTAATCTATTAATTAAATTGACCTTAGTAGAAGAGATTTTAAAACGGTTAAATTCTAATGCAGATATAAAACTCATCTTGCAGAAATTTATTTTAGATTGGCAAAATAAATAAACGAGAAATAGACAGGAGGGCACTTTGTGCAGACCGTTGTAGGTGTAAGATTTAAAAAAGCTTGTAAAATATATTATTTTGGGTTAGGTGGATTGGAATTAGCCCAAGGTGATGGCGTAGTAGTAAAAACTGCTCGTGGTGTTGAATTTGGAACAGTTGTTATAGGGCCACGTGATGTACCAGATTCAGAAGTTGTACAGCCATTAAAAGATGTACAAAGAAAAGCAACACAAGAAGATATTGATAAATTGGCAGAAAACAGCGAAAAGGAAAAAGAAGCTTATGCTATTTGTGAAGAGAAAATTCGCTTACGTGAATTGCCAATGAAACTCATCAGCGTAGAATATACTCTTGATGTGAATAAGATAATTTTTTATTTTACTGCTGAAGGTAGAATTGACTTTAGAGAATTAGTAAAAGATTTAGCAGCAGTATTCCATACTCGCATTGAGCTTCGTCAAATTGGCGTACGTGATGAAGCAAAATTATTAGGTGGAATAGGTTGCTGTGGTAGACCACTTTGCTGTGCTACATTCTTAGGTGATTTTGAGCCAGTATCCATTCGCATGGCAAAAGACCAGAGTTTATCTTTAAATCCAACAAAAATATCTGGTATTTGTGGTCGTTTGATGTGTTGCTTAAAATATGAAAATGATTTATATCAAGGTTGTTGCAAACAAAATAGTATTATTGCTCCGCCAAAACAAGGTAGTCGTGTAGTATCTATGGAAGGCGAAGGAAAAGCTATTTCTATCAATATGCAAAAACGCACTGTAACTGTATTATTAGACTCTAAAAAAACTATTGTGGCTTCATGGGAAGATGTTGTAGAAAAAGATGACGATGATATCTGATTGGAATTTAAATTTAAAAGAAAATGAACGTATAGATGATTTATTAGCTGGCGGATTGAAAATAATTCAAAACAATAAAGAATTTTGTTTTTCCATTGATGCTGTATTATTAGCACATTTTGTAACTGTACGTAAAAATGCTAAAGGATTAGATTTAGGCACAGGAACAGGTGTTATCCCCTTATTATTATCCAATAGAGCAATGAAAATGGACGCTTTGGAGATAAATCCTGTAACTTGTGAAATTGCCAAACGCAATATGGTCATGAATAAACTTCAAGATAAGATTTGTGTTCAAGAAGGCGATTTATGCAAGATAAAAGAATATTATAAACCTCAATCTATGGATTTTGTCGTATCCAATCCACCTTATCGTCAAATAAATCAAGGTCATTTAAATATTTTAGATGGAGTGGCAAGCGCTAGACATGAAATAACAGCTACGCTTGATGATGTAGTGCGTGCAGGTAGTTTTGTATTGAAGCGAAAAGGTCGTTTTGCCATGGTACATTTACCAGAGCGACTAGGTGAAATCATGGTAGCTTTTCACAAATATAATATTGAAGCGAAAAGACTGCAATTAGTGCAACCAAAACGAGATAAAGCACCGAATATAGTCTTGATTGAAGGTGTCAAAGAAGGCGCTCCAGGTGGATTGAGTGTAGAGCCAGCGCTTATTGTCCATGAAGATAATGGTGATTATACAAGAAAATTAATGGAATATTATTATCCAGATAGATTGTAAGAGGCGAGGTGAATATATATGGTAGAAAATAAAAATGGCTGTTTATATTTAGTAGCTACTCCTATTGGAAATTTAGAAGATATGACTTATCGTGGAGTTAGAATTTTAAATGAAGTAGATTTAATTGCTGCTGAAGATACAAGAAATACACGAAAATTATTATCACATTATGATATTCATACGGCACTTACAAGCTATCATGAACATAATAAATTTGAAAAAGGACCACAGCTTATAACAAAACTTCAAGAAGGATTAAATATCGCTGTAGTAAGTGATGCAGGTCTTCCTGGAATTGCTGACCCTGGTACGCATTTAGCACAACTAGCGATACAGGAAGGTATAAAAGTAACGCCTATTCCTGGAGCAAATGCAGCACTATCGGCACTTATTTGTTCTGGTATAGATACAAGAAAATTCACTTTTATAGGATTTTTGCCCAAGACAAGTAAAAAACGCAAAGAATTATTAGAGTCTATAAAACTTAGAGAAGAAACATTGATTTTTTATGAAACACCATATCATCTAAAAGATATGTTGAAAGAATTAATGAATGTTTTAGGCAAAGATAGACAGGCTTCAACTTGTAGAGAGCTTACAAAAAAATTTGAAGAATTTAATCGTGGCACTTTAGAAGAATTGGTAAATTTCTTCCATGAAAATGAACCTCGTGGTGAATTTGTAGTTATTGTATCTGGAATTACTGAAGAAATGTTAAATGAACAAGAAGATGCAAAAGAAGATATCTCTCCTGTGAAATATGTGCAGGACTTAATGGAAAAAGGCATAAACAAAAAAGAAGCTATGCGTATGGCTGCAAAAGCTTTAAATATGAGTAGACGAGATATTTATCAAGCATTGTTAAAAGATGATTGATATTTTATGTATTTGATATAAAATAAAAACTCTGCTATATCTAAATTGATATTTTGGATATAACAGAGTTTTTTTATTAAAGCTTAGATAATAGAGTTGTTTGTGTTGGTTGAGGTAAATCTGTTTCAGGAAGTGGAAGCGCAGAAGTTTTTACTTCTTGAGGAATTTCATCGATTGTAGTGTTGTTTAGATGAGAAATTCTAATATTTAAATTGAATTTGCTGAGATTTAGATAATTTTTAAATGTATTGCGCAATACATAACCATTCACATCAGAAAATTCTTCATCAGGAATACTATCTAAAACTTCATTACCAAATTCTTGAATATTATTGGAGAAATCTGTTTTTAAATTAGTTATGGATTGAGATTTTTTATCAATGGTCAATTCATAAGAAATCTTTCTAGGTTTAGCAAGACTTTCTACTAATTGAGGATTTTTTGCTAGTAGATTATCTAGTTTTTCTAAATTTTGCTTTTGTTTATCATCTTTAGCATAAAGCGTTTTTAATTCTGCTTTCATACCTTCATCTAAAATTGGTCTAGTATAAGTTACATAGATTTTAGCAGTATTTTTATTCACATCATACATAAATATATTAGTAATATTTTGAGTGAATTTATCTAAATTAAATTGTTTTTTTTGGGAGAATAATTCATTGGCATTATCAGCAAGTGTTGTACTAGATATATACCATTGGTCAGGATTTATATCATTGATGAGAGGAGTTGTTTTCATCTTTAAATATTGATTTAGATTATTATCAGTAATCTCAGTATAAAATTGAGTTGTAGCTTCAAATTTAATAGTATCTATCCAGCTATTAAAAGAAATATTCATATTACCAGATGTATTCATCAATTCAGAGTATTTACCATCGACAATGATATCACCATCAGCAAGTGGACTTGTCATAGATAAATTGATTTTATAAGTCAAATTTTTAGCATTAGCAGTATTTTCTACAGCTTGTTTGAGGTAATCAATGGCTTCATCTTGTGCTTTATTAGCAAAAACTGTGCTACTAAAACAAAATACAAATAAAGATAATAGTAAAATTAATAAATGCTTCGATTTCATAGTATTCATAGTATCGCCACCTTTATACTTTTTCTTTAATTATACCATAGATTATTAGTAGGTTAATATTTTTATTATGGATTTTTTTGTATTTGTTGTATAATAAATTAGATACAAATTTTTAAAGGAGGAATTATTGTTGGCTAAACAATCTTTTTATATAACTACGCCAATTTATTATCCTAGTGCAAAACTTCATATCGGTCATGCTTATTGTACAACAATTGCAGATAGTATTGCTCGTTATAAACGTTTATCCGATTTTGATGTATTTTTCTTAACTGGTTCTGATGAACACGGTCAAAAAATTGAACAGAAAGCCGAAGAACAAGGTGTTACACCTATTGAATATGTAGATAAAATAGTTGCAGGCTTCCAAAATTTATGGAAAAGATTAAATATCTCCAATGACGATTTCATTCGTACTACACAAAAACGTCATGAAAAAGTAGTACAAGAAGTTTTCAAACGCATTTATGAAAAAGGCGATATTTATAAAGGTGCATATAAAGGCCTATATTGCACACCTTGCGAAAGCTTCTGGCTCGAACGTCAATTAGTTGATGGTAAATGCCCAGATTGCCATCGTGAAGTAAAAGAAGTAGCAGAAGAAGCATATTTCTTCAAGATTTCTAAATATGCTGATCGCTTACTTGAATATATTGAAGCAAATCCAGATTTCATTCAGCCAGTATCTCGCAGAAATGAAATGATTAACTTCATTAAACAAGGCTTAGAAGATTTATGTATTTCTCGTACATCTTTTGACTGGGGTATTCCTGTACCAATTGATGAAAAACATGTAATTTATGTATGGTTTGATGCACTTACAAACTATTTAACACCAATTGGATATTTAGATGACCCAGAAAAATTCAACAAATTCTGGCCAGCAGACCTTCACCTCGTAGGTAAAGAAATTGTTCGCTTCCATACAATTATTTGGCCAATAATCTTAATGGCACTTGATTTACCACTTCCTAAAAAAGTATATGGTCATGGTTGGCTTGTAGTTGATGGCGATAAAATGAGTAAATCTAAAGGAAATGTAATCGATCCAATTGGCTTAATTGATGAATTTGGCGCAGATGCTATCCGTTATTTCTTACTTCGTGAAATCAATTTAGGTCAAGACGGTAACTTCTCTCGTGATGCTTTGATTTCTCGCATTAACTCTGACCTTGCAAATGACCTTGGAAACTTATTACATCGTACACTTAGTATGATTAATAAATATAATAAAGGAATTATCGAACAGCCTGGCGATATTCGTGAAGTAGACCAAGCATTAATCAATGATGCTACAAAAACTATTGCTGAATATAAAAACTACATGGATAATATGAAACTCAGCGATAGCATCAAACTTGTATGGTCATTTATCAGCCGTACAAATAAATATATTGATGAAACTACTCCATGGGTTTTAGGTAAAGATGAAGCTAGAAAAGCTGAATTAAATCGTGTACTTTATGATTTAGTAGAAAGCTTACGTGCAATCAGTGTAATGATTGAGCCATTCATTCCTACTACAGCTCGCCGTATTTGGGCTCAATTGAATTTACCACAAAACTTTGATGAAATTCGCATCAGCGATATCGAAGGTTGGGGCAAAACTCCTGTAGGTATTCAAATCAATAAACCAGAACAGCTCTTTCCTCGTATTGAAATCGAAGAAGAAAAACCAGAAGCTAAAAAAGAAGTAAAAGAAAATAAAAAAGCTAAAAAAGAAGAACCAAAAGCTCCAGAAAAAGCCAAAGAAAATGAAGATGGCATGATTGGCATAGAAGATTTTAGTAAAATTGATTTACGTGTAGTAGAAATCTTAGCTGCTGAACCTGTGCCAAAAACAGATAAACTCATGAAAATACAAGTTTCTTTAGGCGATGAAGAAAGAACAGTAGTATCTGGTATTGCTAAATTCTATAAACCAGAAGATTTAATTGGCAAACATGTAGTTTTAGTTGCTAATTTAAAACCTGCAAAACTTCGTGGTGTAATGAGCCATGGTATGCTTTTAGCTGCTTCTAAAGGCGATGAACTTCAAATAGTAGAAACTACAATGCCTGTAGGTAGTAAGGTGAAATAATGTTAGTAGATACACATGCACATCTTGATGATTTAAAATACGAAGAAGATAGACAAGAAGTAATAGCTAGAGCAAAAGCTGAAGGTACAACAAGAATTATCACTATGGGTGATACTATGGAGTCTTCATTTAATGCTATTAAAATTGCAGATAATTTTGATGGTGTTTTTGCAGGAGCTGGAGTACATCCACAAGAAGCTTTGAGCATACAAAGCAATAAAGATTATGATACTTTAGCAGAACTTATGACTTTACCAAAGGTAAAAGTTTTAGGTGAAATTGGCTTAGATTATTATTATGAAAATGCTCCTCGTGAAGTTCAGCGTGAAGTATTTATTCGTCAATTAGATGTAGCAAGACAAATGCATATGCCAGTTAGCATACATGACCGTGATGCTCATGGTGATACTATGGCAATCTTGAAAAAAGAAGGAAAAGGGCTGACAGGCTCAATACATTGTTTTTCTGGTAGCTATGAAATGGCAAAAGAATTATTAAAAATGGGTTGGTTCTTAGGTGTTGATGGACCACTTACTTTTAAAAATTCAGCAAAATTGCCAGAAATAGTGGCAAAAATTCCTTTGGAAAGATTGCTTTTAGAAACAGATTGTCCATATTTGGCACCTGTTCCTAAACGTGGCAGACGTAATGAACCAGCATATGTAAAATATATAGCAGAAAAAGTAGCAGAGATTAGAAATATTTCTTTAGAAGAAGTAGCAAATCAAACAACAAAAAATGCTATAGAAGTATTTAATTTATAAAATAAAAGCTTTTCTTTAAGTGGAAGTAAAATTCCTTTAAAGAAAAGCTTTTTTATCTTGTTTTTATATAAATAATATTAATTTTTATAGAATGGAATTATATGTGTAATTAATAATTATACAAAAAACACGATAAATGATATATATGTGAAATAGATTAATTATAAGTAAAATTTCTGTATTTATTTTTATGAATCCTTTGCATTTAAATGCCTTATTTATTTACATGAAATACATCATATTTTAGGTGTAAACACATAGAAAAATCCTTTATTTATAAGGTTTTTTACTAGATTACAATTTACAATTTTACAAGTACAAATGTTACATATTTATGAAGAAATTTGACACAAGTGTAAATACTTGGTATAATATCTTTTCGTAAAGGAGGAATTCAATGGATTTTAAAAACCTATTAAGCCACAATTTAACAAAATGTAAACTAACTGCAGTAGTGGTTTTATGTTTTGCAATGGCTACATTAACTGGATTTGTAACAGCAAATAAAAATGTCACAATTGTAGCAGATGGTAATAAAATGGTAGTCAATACGGTCTATGATAATCCAAAGAATATATTGAAGCAAGCTGGTATAAAGTTAGATAATGGAGATGATTATACAGTATCTACAGGTAATATAACTGATAATGCTGTAATTACAATCAATCGTGCAATGCCAGTAACTGTAGAAATTGATGGAGATACAAAAGTAGTAAAAACCACAAAGAAAACTGTGGGAGAATTGATATCTTCAATGAATTTAGATGAAGATAAGTATTTTGTTGAGGGCGGTAAAGATACTCAACTACATACTGATGCAAAAGTAAAAGTTTTAAATGTTTCTAGTAAATTAGTATTAAGAGATGAAGTACAAAATTATCAGGTGATAAAAGAGCCAGATAGCTCTATGATCCGTGGTAATGAAGAAGTAATTCAAGCTGGAAGAAATGGTTTAAATAGATTATTAGTTAGAGAAAAATATCATAAAGGTATTAAAGTGGGAGAAGAAGTAGTACAAACTTCTCAATTAGTTCGTCCTGTAAATCAGGTTGTTCGTGAAGGCACAGCAGAACCGATGAATACTATTGGTTTGAGATCATATTCTCAAGTATTGTATATGGAAGCTAGTGCATATTTACCTTATGATGGTGGCGGTGCTGGATATACGGCGCTTGGTATTCCTGCTCGTTATGGTGTAGTAGCTGTAGACCCAGATATTATTCCACTTGGAACACGTGTATATATTCCAGGTTATGGTGAAGCTATTGCAGCAGATACTGGCGGTGCGATTAATGGCTATATGATTGATTTATGTATGGAAGATTATACTCAAGCTATAGCTTTTGGTCGTCGTGGTGTAGAAGTTTATATTTTAGATTGATATTTGTATAAATTGATTTAAAATAGTAGGATAGATAGAAAATTATATATAAAGATGAAAAAGAGTCTGTAAGTTTACAGGCTCTTTTTGTCTAGAGTATATGGCTTTTTACTTGCGTTTTTTGATATATTTTTGTTATACTAAAAAAATATGAGTTTATTTGTAATATTTTAGTTTAGTTGAAAATAAGTGAGAAGGTTTTTAATGATAAAAGAAGTTTTAGTTGTAGAAGGAAAAATGGATGTTGTAGCCATTAATAAAGCAGTTGAAGCCGATTGTATTATCACAGAAGGTTTTAATTTATTGCCTAAGACTATAAAAAATATTAGAGCTGCTTATGAAAAACGTGGCATTATTATTTTAACTGATCCAGATTCAGCTGGAGAGCGAATTCGCACATATTTAACAAGAAGATTTCCTAATGCAAAGCATGCTTTTGTACCTTGTGAAGAAGCTACTGCAAATGATGATATAGGTATAGAGCAAGCAAGTCCTGAAGCTATTCGCAAAGCATTAGCTAAGGTGCGTACAATGAATTGGAAACCTAGTGATGAATTTAGTGCTACTGATTTAATTTTAAATCGCTTAAATGGTTTTGCAAATTCTGGTATTCGCAGGGCAAAATTAGGTGCTATTTTAGGAATTGGTTTTGCCAATGCTAAAACTTTTTTACGTAGATTAAATAATTATGGAATTACTAGAGATGAATTTAATCAAGCTTTAGCAAAATTAAATTCAGAAAATGATACTAATGAAGTTGAAAATAAATAATAAATTGGAGGATTTTTAATTAATGAAGCAACCTACTATTGCTAATAAGAAGGTTACAAGATATATTTTACAGCGTTTTGGCATTCATATGAGCAAACGCTTAGGACAAAACTTTTTAATAGATGCTAATATTGTACAGGGCATTGTAGATGCAGCAAATGTGCAGGAAAATGATAGAGTATTAGAAATCGGCCCTGGTATCGGTACTTTGACTCAAGCTTTAGCTGAAACTGGAGCAGAGGTTACTTGTGTAGAATTAGATAAAAGATTGCCAGAAGTTTTAGCACATACTTTAGACGCTTATGACAATGTGCGTGTTATTCAAGGAGATATTTTAAAAGTAAATATTCCAGAAATCATGGGCGATAAACCATTTAAAGTAGTAGCTAATTTGCCATATTATATTACTACACCAATTATCATGGCTTTGCTCGAAAAACATTTGCCAATAACAGATATCGTAGTAATGGTACAAAAAGAAGTAGCAGAACGTATGGCAGCACAGCCAGGCGGTAAAACATATGGTGCTTTATCTGTAGCAGTGCAGTATTATACAGTGCCTGAAATCGCTTTATATGTACCACCACGTTCTTTTATGCCACCTCCAGAAGTGGACTCTGTAGTAGTGAACTGTAAAGTTAGACAGACTCCTGCCGTAGAGCTTATTGATGAAAAGATGTTCTTTAGAGTGGTAAAAGCAGCTTTTGGTCAACGTCGTAAGACTTTAAATAATGCTTTAAAATCCATGGGTGTGGATAAAAATATCATTGCTGATGTATTAGATAAAGCTGGAATAGAAGCAACTCGTCGCGGAGAAACTTTGACTATGGAAGAGTTTGGAGCTATTGCTAATATTTTGGCACAAATGGCAAAACAGGAGGCATGATTTATGAAATTTGTTTCTTGGAATGTAAATGGTCTTCGTGCTTGTATGAATAAGGGTTTCATGGAGACTTTTCAAACTTTAGATGCAGATATTTTTTGTTTACAAGAAACAAAAATGCAACCTCATCAATTAGAATTAGATTTACCTGAATATAAGCAGTATTGGAATAGTGCAGAAAAAAAGGGTTATTCAGGTACAGCTATTTTTACTAAAGTAGAGCCATTAAATGTAAGTTATGGTTTAGGTATAGAAGAACATGACCATGAAGGTCGTATAATCACTTTAGAATTTGATAAATTCTTTATGGTTTGCGTATATACACCAAATTCTAAGCGAGAATTAGAGCGCTTGGATTACCGTATGCAGTGGGAAGATGCTTTTCGCAATTATTTAGTTGAATTAAATAAGCAAAAACCTGTCGTGATGTGTGGAGATTTAAATGTTGCTCATAAAGAGATTGATTTAAAAAATCCTAAGACAAATCGCCGTAGTGCAGGTTTTACTGATGAAGAACGCAGTAAAATGACTGAATTATTACAAGCAGGTTTTGTAGATACTTTCCGCTATCTTTATCCGGATAAAACAAGCATTTATTCATGGTGGTCATATATGCGAAAAGCTCGTGAAAATAATGCTGGGTGGAGAATTGACTATTTTATCGTATCTAAAGATATTGAAACAAATATAAAAGAGGCTGGCATTCACAATGAATTTTTTGGTAGTGACCATTGTCCAGTTAGTTTGGAATTAGATATTTAAATAAAATGGCAATAGACTTTATTTCATGATAAGCCTATTGCCATTTTTTATTCTTCAAAACTGTATTCAATTATGCTACCAGATGGACAAGAAACTTCTTTTCCTTTAAATAATAATCCTGAAAAAGGAACGATGATACTACTTGCTATATTGGCATAATTTTTGCCACCTTTTAATTTTAAATCGCAAGGAAATTCTAAAATACTGCCATCAGCTAAGGTGATATTATTTAATTTTATGCGGATAATAGCACTTTCCCCAAGCAATCTACTGCCATGGATTTTAGTAATCATACCTTGGAGTTTTGTATCTTTAGGCAAAATGATTTCGTTGTTAACAACTAAATCTTGGTGAAGACGGAAGTTGATTAAATCGTATTTATGATTAGTTTTACTGTCTAAATTATCTATATTTATTATTTGCATGGTAGTTTTTTCTGGTAAATGTAAATAAGTAGTAGTATTAGTTGTGGTATTTTGGGTATTTGTATTATTTTGAGCATACGTTATAGAAGGTAAGTAAATAATACAAGATAAAATAATTATTAAAGTAAGAAAAACAGATTTTGGTGACATAAAAAAATCCTTTCATATTAAGAAATATATTAACATTATAATAGATATATTTAATTAAGTTAAGATAATTATTTATATTGACAGTATAATCATAGAATGATATAATATTAATGTTGTTTAACACAATATGCCGAAGTGGCGGAATTGGCAGACGCACTTGACTCAAAATCAAGCGTAGTCCCCTACGTGCCGGTTCGAGTCCGGCCTTCGGCACCACTAGTAAATTCAAGGCTTTACGGAAAACCCGTAAAGCCTTTTTTGTTGTCTAAATTTGAGTATATAAACTTTTAAATAATTCTATTGAATAATAAGAGGTTATGACAGGAAAGATAAAGTCAATTATAAAAAAATTTATATATAGGTTATAATAAAATTTTTAAAGATTTAAAAGTAAAAATTGGTTTGATTTTTCTTTATAAGTAGAAATAAAGAAGCTATAACAAAAAGAGTTAAAACTCAAATTGTTATAGCTTTACGAAGATTTATTCTTTGATATTATGGTAATATACTACTTTTGATTTTTTATCAATATTCCTAGTTGGAATCAGGAAAAAGTATTTCAATAGCTATAATAAATAGTACAAATCCAACTATAAACATTATAAATCACCTCTTATAATAATCATTATTTATAATATAAGGCTAATTAAAATAATTTTACCAAATGTGCCGTAAAGCCCTGTGCTTTAGCACTGGGGATATAAGTCACGTCCGACGAATTTGCGTAAGCAATTGAAGTCGGACCATTTTATTTTGTATATTCATATGCTATCATATAACTACGAATAACAATAAAGGCGGTGAGATAAATGAAAACCTATTGCTTTAAGCTATATAACTCTAAACGAAATAAAAAACTTCATAGGCAGATTAATGCGGCAGGTCTCATTTATAATCACTGCATTGCAATTCACAAACGGTACTATCGTTTATTTAAAAAATCATTGCACAAATTTGTTCTGCAGAAACACTTAACTAAACTGAAAAAACGGGCAAAATTCAGCTATCTTAAAGAAATAGGTTCACAATCAGTACAAAATATAACTGAACGCATAGACCGTGCCTATAAGTTGTTTTTCAGAAATCAGAAGCATAATGTCCGTTCAGCTCCTCCGTCGTTTAAAAAGATACGTAAATATAAATCATATACTTTGAAAACGTCCGGTTGGAAATTATTGGGTGGAAATGTTATTAGAATTGCCAATCAGAAATATCGCTATTTTAAATCGCGGGATATTGACGGAAAAGTAAAGACCGTAACCATAAAGCGCGATGCTTTAGGCGATATTTATGTGTATTTTTCCTGTGAAACAAATGAAAATGAAGTCTTAACAAGAACAGGTGAAAGCGTCGGTTTTGACTTCGGGTTAAAGATATTTCTCACAGGTTCAGAACGGAAAAATATCATCTCTCCGCTGTTTTTCAAGCAGAATGCAAAATTAATTGTTAAAGCTAACCGCAATTTATCCCGTAAACAAAAAGCTTCTAACAATCGCCAAAAAGCAAGACTGAATTTGGCAAGACTGCATAAAAAAGTAACGAATATGCGCCGTGATTTTCATTGGAAAACGGCACAGTATCTCACTGGTAAATATGCCTTAAATCTCTATCGAAAATTTGAATTTAAAAGCCATGCAGAAACGTTTCGGCAGAAAGATATCCGATTTAGGTTTTGCCGATTTTGTAAACAAGTTGAAGTATGAAACACAAAAGGCAGGTTCCAACGTTGTTGAAGTAGGAAATTTCTTTCCGTCAAGTCAGCTATGCAGTAATTGTGGCTATCAAAACAAAGAACTCAAAGAATTGAGAATAAGAGAATGGACTTGTCCAAAATGCGGTAAACATCATGATAGGGATTTAAACGCCGCTATAAATATAAAGAAAGAAGGAGAAAGAATTTTTTTCTTCCGCAAGTAATAAATAAATATGGGCAGGGCGTTGTCCATTGTGGAGAGAACTCGTAAGACTGTCTTTTGATAGCAAGGTTCGTCAGTATCCCAGAATCCCCTAGCTTTAGCTATGGGGAGTACGTCAAGGATTGTACATATTTATCATCACCACAACCTGCAACTAATACACTCATTAAAGATAATATCATTACTAATATTATTAGTCTTGGGGATTTTAACTGTTTATTCATATTAAAACTCCTTTAAAATTTATAATTATTCGCCGAATAAATCATCAAAAAGACTGTCTACGCTATCGGAAATACTGGAATCTTCTTCACCACTATCTGAAGAAATATCAGTATCTGCTGAAGGTTCAATTTGTTCTGTTGCAGTAAGTTCTGAGTTATTATCAAGATTAGAAATATGGTTTGTACCATCATCACTTGTATTAACAGGAGTTATTTGTTCACTAGCTGTACTTAGTGGGTCAATGACATTGGTAACAAATTCTTCTGGTGTTTGGATATAGTCATTGGCAGAGTCTACTGTTTGATTGATTGTATCCGTAGGATCAATTGGTGCATTGAGGTCAGGAAGAGGACTTGTATCAGTATTATGTGTGGCAGCACTAGCTGTAGAAGCGGAATGAAGCATAGAACTAGCTACAGCATCAACAGCGGCAGTTGCTACATATTTACCTACATTTTTTAAAGTGCTATTGTCATTATTTTGATTGGTTTGATTATTTGAGTTAGAAGCAAATTGTTGATTGTCATGATTATTAGGATTTTGAGGGAAAAATGGTGCTTGAGGAGAAAAAATTATTAACAGATGGCGAAGGATTATTTTGTAGAGGCGCACTTTGTTTTAATATATCCATAGCCTGATACAAATAAGCCATAGCCATATAAAATTTAGCATTTTGATTGCCGAGTAAATATTAATTTGTTGAGTTTGCTGATTATGCATATAAGATGGCATAGTATTAGAATTTGAAGTATTATAATTGATATTTGTTGGAGCTATGTTTTGTTGTGGGGTAGGAATTTGTGAAAATTTAGCTCCGCAATTAGTGCAAAAAGCATTTTCATTAGGCATTTTAGCTCCACAATGAGTACAGAATTTATACATATAAAAAACTCCTTTTTATAAAATAGATTTAAATAATGGATAAATTTTTTATAAAAACACTTATTATAGAATTATTATGCTATTAAAAAGAGTAAATTCCCATGAACTAAATAGGTTGATTTTTTCATTGGTAGAGAAAATATATAAACGTATTTAATCGTGATATTTGCTAATCTATAATTGTAAATAATGATAATGAATTTATTAAAAGTAATAGCGAAAAAAGAAGGTTTTAAAGTTAGTCTTTAAAGCCTTTTTTTATATTTGGCGATATGATAAAATATAAGCACGAATTTTAAAAATGGAGTGATATAAATGGCAAAAGATAGTTCATTCGACATTGTATCTCAAGTTGATATGCAAGAAATGAGCAATGCTGTTAACCAAACAGAAAAAGAAATTTCTCAGCGTTATGATTTCCGTGGTAGTATTGCAAGCATTGAATTAGAAGATAAAGCAATTAAAATCGCAGCAGAAGATGATTATAAATTAAATGCTATCATTGATATTTTACGTGCACGTATGGCAAAAAGAGGATTATCTTTACGTTCTTTAGAACTTGGCAAAATCGAAGATGCAGCAAAAGGTTCTGTTCGTCAAATGCTCACTATTAAACAGGGTATTTCTAAAGAAAATGCAAAGAAAATTATCGCTGCGATAAAAGCTACAAAATTAAAAGTTAATACACAAATGCAAGGTGAACAAGTTCGTGTTTCTGGTGCGAAAAAAGATGATTTGCAAGCAGTTATACAGACTTTAAAAGCTGGCGATTTTGGTATTGATTTACAATTCATCAATATGAGATAAAAAATTAACCACCGTTTTATGCGGTGGTTTTTTATTTATTTCTAGCAGTGAAATTTTTCATCTTTAAGGATTATAGAGTTTTAATATTTTTAGTAGCATAATAGTTGATAAAGGAGGAATAAAAATGAACATATTGAAAAAATTTTGTTTAATAGGTTTATGTGCATTTTCGGTAATATTTTGTGAAGCAATAATACCTATGCAACCAGCTTATGCTTATCAAGAAAATATTTCTCGTGGGTATGAATTAATTGAAGAAACATGGCAAGGTAGAGATGGCAGTATAATGAGTATAACGGATAGAGATTTTGGCGAAGCTCCATATAGTGTAAGAAGTGTATCTAATGATGGTAATTATACAGTTGTTACTATTAGTGTAAATGGTGGACGTAGTATAAATACTTTAACTTTTGACAATAACAATCCTAATTATATGATGGTGATGTACTCCCACCACTTTCGCTATCGCTTAGAAGTGGGGGCTTCTTGTTCGATACAACTTTTGTTGTAAGCATAAGCAAGCTATCCCCGTGCATCCCACGGTTCTTTATTTTTTATTTTATCCTAAGACTATTCTCATGCCTTCATTTCTTATATTTATCGCTGCATTTATGTCTCTATCATGCACTACTTTACAATTTGGGCATTTCCATTGTCTTATAGACAAATCTTTTACTTCTTTATTTTTATATCCACAATTACTACAAATTTGCGAACTTGCAAAATATTTCCCTACTTTTACTAATTTCTT
>NZ_FOCY01000067.1:0-1493 GCF_900110235.1 Megamonas sp. Calf98-2
TTTTTTAATTTATTTTTTGTTTTTAACAATTTTCTTCTTTTGAGTTACGCCATTCATTAGCGTGATAATTATTATATATGCTTTTTATGTCTTTGTCAACACTTTTTTATAAAAATATTTCATTTTATTTTACTTATATCTCCAGACTGTATAGATATTATGTTTTGAGCTATTTTTTGCTTAGGCCAATCCCACCATTTTAAAATTTCCAATTCATTAATAATATCTTCAGAAAATCTTTTTCTTATAATTTTTGCTGGAACACCTCCAACTATACTATAAGCAGGAACATCTTTTGTTACTAATGCTCTTGTACCAATAATTGCACCATCACCAATTTCCACGCCTGCCAAAATTATTGCCTTGTAACCAATCCATACATCATTACCTATTACAATATCTCCTTTATTATCCCAACCAGATGCTACATCTTTTTTATTCATATTCCATTCATCAAATAAAAGTGCAAAAGGATATGTAGAAAGTGATTTTAATGTATGATTAGCGCTGTTAAATAAAAATTTAGCGCCACAAGCTATAGAACAAAATTTTCCTATGATTAATTTTTCATTATTTATAGGGTAGTGATATAAAACATTATTTTTCTCAAAAGCTTCAGGATTTCTTTCAAAATCATTATATATAGTATAATCTCCTACAATAATATCTTGTTTTGTTATCACATTTTTTAAATAAATTGTAGTTTTATCATCTTTTCTAGGATATATATCATTTAAACTCATAAATATAAACTCCTTTAAATCAATATATTTAAATAGCTTTCATATATCCATAATATGCTAGTGAAATTATTTATTCTACACCATGAATAATACAGAATTAATCTTACTAAAAATAAAAGGCTCAGCTTATTTATTAAACTGAACCTTCTATTTTTATTTTGTATATAAAATTTTTCTAATCGTATCTACAGATAAATAATATTTTTGCGCTAAATTTTCTATAGAAATACCTTGCTTATAATCATCTTTTATTTTTTTATTTCTATTTTTATATTCTTGTTTTATTCCAGAAATTGCTCCCCAAGATTTATAATTTTCTTTTTTTATAGGAATATAAATATATTTACCTTGAATATATTTTTGTATTTCTTCTATTAGTTTTTCTGGTAATATCACATTTGCATTAATATATTTCATTATGGCTCCCCCTTGATAATATATCAAGAAACAAAGCCAATATATTGTGACTTTATTACTCCATACAATAGTCACAAATAATCAGCTTTGTATGGAGTAAATTTTGATTATTTTTCATAAATAGCAACTCCCTTTATCTATAAAATAAAAAAAGTATAAAAACATCTTTTAATAAAATGTTTCTATACTTTTATAATATCATATATAAATCCTAAATATAAAGAAAAAAGCACTGAAGTATTCAGTGCTTTTTTCTTAACTGGCAACTTCCTATCCTCCCAGCACGTCTCCATGCAAGTACTTTCGGCCTCTAAATGCTTAACTACTGTGTTC
>NZ_FOCY01000055.1:0-7044 GCF_900110235.1 Megamonas sp. Calf98-2
ATAGAAAGAACCTCTATACGAATACGTTCAGATATGGTAAGATGATGATAGCTCATTATGAATTTTCCTTTCGTGTGGATTTGGTGTGGTAACTTTATTTTACACGAAAATTCATAGTGAGTTTTTTATTTTTCTAGGTGTCGCACTTCATTATACAATCCATCAAATAATAAAAATTACAGAAAGTAGGTTGAAAAAATGGATAGTAGAAATTTACAATTAGCACATAATCTCATAAATTATTCTGTGCGTTTGCAAAAAGGCGAAAAACTTTTAATTGAATTAATTGATGAAGGTATGGAGCTTGCACAAGCTTTGATACAAGAAGCTTATAAAGTAGGCGGTATACCATTTTTGACTATAAAAAATTTGAAAATGCAACGTGAATTATTATTAAATGCTACAACAGAGCAAATGAAGCTTTGTGCAGAATATGAATCACTTCGCATGAAAAACATGGACGCATATATTGCTATTCGTGGCAGTGAAAATGTAAGTCAATTGAGTGATGTGCCAGCAGATAAAATGGAAATTTATTCTAAATATTGGATGAAGCCAGTGCATAGTGATATACGCGTGTCAAAAACAAAATGGTGTGTTCTTCGTTATCCAAATGGTTCTATGGCACAGCTTGCGAATATGAGTACAGATGCTTTTACTGATTTTTATTACAATGTTTGCAACTTAGATTATGCTAAAATGGGTAAAGCTATGGATAGCTTAGTTAAACGCATGGAAAGTGCTGATAAAGTCAGAATTAAAGGCAAAGGAACAGATATAACTTTTTCTATCAAAAATATGCCAGCTGTTAAATGTGCAGGTGATTGTAATATTCCAGATGGTGAAGTGTATACAGCTCCAATTAAAGACAGTGTAAACGGAACAATCACATATAATACACCATCAATTTATCAAGGTACTACTTTTGAAAATGTATCTTTTACTTTTGAAAATGGTAAGATAGTAAAAGCTACAGCAAATCATACAGAGGCCTTAAATAAAATTTTGGATACTGATGAAGGTGCAAGATATATAGGGGAATTCTCCTTTGGTCTAAATCCATATGTAACTTTCCCTATGAAAGACATTTTATTTGATGAAAAAATAAGTGGTAGTTTACATTTCACTCCAGGTTGTGCTTATGAAGATGCAGATAATACAAATCGTTCAGCTGTTCACTGGGATTTAGTTTTAATTCAGACTCCTGAATATGGTGGAGGAGAAATTTATCTTGATGATGAATTAATTCGCAAAGATGGTCTATTTGTTGTGGAAGATTTATTCTGTTTAAATCCTGAGAATTTAAAATAACAAGTAAAACATAATTAGTAAGAAAACAAGGTACTACAAGGGTTTTGGTAGTATCTTGTTTTTTTGCAAAAAATCAAAATATTATATATAGTACTTCTTTGTTTACATATTTTGACATTTTTTATTAGATATTGTAAAATTGCCAATAAGAAAAATTAAATCCTTAATATCTCTAAATATGTCCAGTGTCCTGGAGGTGTCGATGTTGTTTTACGATGGTATAAAAGTATACATGCAGAATGGTAAATTAGACGATGTAGAGATAGCTTATTATATTAATAAAATAAGGAAAACACATAAGGGTAAAATCCTAAAACGTATATCTTTTATTTTAGGCGAAGGATATATTGATTTAAGATACATGTTCCAATCTTATCCTTTTGAAAGAATATGGCGAATTTCTACAAAAGATAGACTTATTGAATCTGTTGTATAAAGAGAAGAACTGCAAACAAATGATTGTATATTTTTCATTTGGTTGCAGTTCTTTTTTTATGTTAAGGTGAAGTTAAAAGAAATAAAAGTAGGTGAGAAAAATGACAGAACAGAAAAGAATATTGATTGCAGTGATGATAACATCATTCATAGGTCCATTTATGGGAAGTTCAGTAAATATCGCTGTTCCAGCCATGGCTGAAGATTTTAACATGATGCCAGATGAGTTGACTTGGGCTGTTACAGCTTTTTTAATTGGTTCAGCAGCCACTTTATTACCCTTTGGTCGTTTAGCTGATATAAAAGGACGCAGAAGAATATATCTACAAGGATTGGCTTGTATTTGTGCTACTACTTTAGTCTGTGCAGTAGTGCAAAACTTTTTAGCTTTTATATTTGTGCGATTTTTACAGGGATTGTCCATGTCAATGATTTTTGGTACAAGTATGGCATTACTGGTCTCTTGTTGTGGTGCTGAAAATCGTGGCAAGACGATAGGTTTATCGGCAGCATGTGTATATTCAGGCGTTTCATTAGGGCCTTTTATTGGTGGTTTTATCACAGATTATTTGGGTTGGAGAATGATTTTTGGGCTTATTGGTATAGCTTTATTGATAAATTTCTTTTTGATTTTTAAGGTAAAAATTGATTGGTATGGAGCAAAAGATAAAAAATTTGACTATATTGGTAGCATTATTTATCTAGTAATGATAGTTTTATTTTTATATGGATTATCAGATTGGACAAGACATGAATTTGTGCATTATATGCCATTTATAGCTTTTATTTTATTTTTATTATTTATATATGAGCAGAAAAAAGTTGCTTCACCACTTGTAGATTTATCTATTTTTAAAAATATAGTATTTACCATGTCAAATATAGCCGCTTTAATTCATTATAGTGCGACTTTTGCTTTAGGTTTTGTATTATCTTTATATTTGCAATTAGTCAGAGGTATGGATGCTTTTACAGCTGGAGGATTTTTATTGATACAACCATTTATTATGACGATTGTTTCTCCTAAAGCAGGAGCATTATCTGATAAATTCTCATCAAGACTTATTGCTTCTTTAGGTATGGGTATGATGATGATAGGATTATTTGCTTTTTCTTTTCTGGATAAAGATACATCATTTTATCTAATTGGTATAAATTTAGCTTTTATTGGTTTAGGTTTTGGTTTATTCGCTTCACCGAATAATAATGCCATTATGGGAGCTGTAGAGGCAAAATTTTATGGAGTGGCGTCTTCGATTTTGGCAGTAATGCGCCTTACAGGGCAAGCGATAAGCATGTCATTAGTAACCTTGCTATTATCTATTTTTACTGCTGAAGCGATAGAAAGTAATTATGTAGATATACTTTTACACAGTTTTAAATATATATTTATTTTATTTGGTTTTTTATGTATTATAGCCCTATTTGCTTCTTTGATGAGAGGTAAAGAAAATGTTAAATAATAGCTTGCGTTAGCATTTAGACAATGATATAATTAAGAAGTTATGTTAATAACGAGTTCCGCTTAGCGGAATTAATCCCTGCCCATTTGTGGGCCGATAGTCCAAAGAGGAGGTGATTTCGTGAGAAAGTACGAAGTCGTATTTATTATTAGACCAATGGAAGAAGAAGCAACTAATGCTGTTATCGAAAAGTTCTCTAACTTAATCGTTGCCAATGGTGGTACTATTGACAAAGAAGATCGTTGGGGCAAAAAACGTTTGGCTTATGAAATTAAAGACTGCACTGATGGTTTCTACTGCTTATTTGAATACACAGCAGAACCAACTTGCTCTGCAGAACTTGATCGTGTAATGAAAATTACTGATGAAGTATTAAAACATATGATCGTTAGAGAAGACGAAAAATAATTATAAAGATTTGCCAGGGAGGAAATTACCATGAATAAGGTAATATTAGCAGGGCGTCTTGTGCGTGACCCAGAAGTACGTTACACGCAGACAGGAAAAGCGGTGGCAAGCTTTACTTTAGCTGTGAACCGTAGATTTAGTCGTGGTGCTGATCAACAACAAACAGCAGATTTTATTCCTATCGTAGTATGGGATAAATTAGCTGAAGTATGTGGCAACAATTTAGTAAAAGGCAGTCAAGTCTTGATTGAAGGTCGCATTCAGATTCGCAGTTATGATGCACAAGATGGAAGTAAACGCTATGTTACTGAAGTCATAGCCCAAGAACTTGAGTTTATGGGTTCTAGACCAACAAGTGCTCCAGCACCAACACAGCAATTCGGTGGTGCACAAATGCAGACTTCATCTCCAATGATGGGTGGAGCAGCAGCATCTTTCGGTTCTGAAGTACCCCCTGACGAAGAAATACCATTTTAAGGAGGGTAACAACATTGGTTAAACGCGATAGAAACAGAAGACCAAAAAGAAAAGTTTGTAGCTTCTGCGCTGATAAAATCGAACATATCGATTATAAAGACGTAGCAAAACTCCGTCGTTTCATTACAGAACGTGGTAAAATTTTACCTCGTCGTATTTCCGGTAACTGTGCTTGCCACCAACGTCAAGTAACAGTTGCAATTAAAAGAGCTCGTAACATCGCTCTTTTACCTTTCACAGCTGAATAATTTAGCGATAATTAAGCCGATATCATTTGATATCGGCTTTTTGCATTTAAAAATAATTTTTTAACATATAACAGAAATCGTGTTGAGCGTAGTCTTGCCAAAATTGTTCATATGTTTCTGGTTTTTTTGTAGGTTTATGCAAGCGAGGGCTTTTTTCAATAGATTTTTGAAAATCTTTAGCAAAATAGATTAAATCTTCTTTGGTTTTATTAAATAGTGATTTGCCATTTTGCGTATTGATTAATAACATAGAAATACCTTTATCATCATCAATATCTTCGCTGTTTACATTATCAGAGAAGTAATTCCAAAAATCGCCGATAGTTAAATCGCTCACTCTGTCTAAATTCGTATAAGCACAATTATAGCAGGAACTCCTGAGGAAATTTCCCTTTAAAAATCCTTTGATATATTCATTAGTATCTTTATAAGAAATATCTTTTTTGTTGTCATCAAATTTGGCGATTACTTGATAGCGACGCCAGCCTGGTTTTTCACGAAATTTAAAATCAGATAATCTTTGAATATCTGTGGTGAAGGCACACCATGGCAAAGTAAATCAACTGTGAATAATTGACCTATATAGCGTTTATAGCGTTTTTTGAGAAAAGCATATAAACCAGCAACTTGACAAGGTGTACCGGAAAATAATACTTTTCACCTTGAAGCAATAATTTGCGAATATCCTTATATGTTGTTCCAATAAAACTCTGTACATATTTGGAGCCAATTAATAAAGGATAATCTTCGATTTTATTGATGATGATATGTTTGGCTTTTAAATCATCAGTTAAAGTTGAGCCACAAACATAAAAATTTTGGGATAGTGCTTGTAGCATTAAAGCGGTAAATAATCCTCCTGAAGCTGTTTGTTGACGTTTTTGCGTATTTATATGCTAGCAAGCATAGATTTCAGCCAAGTTTTCTTCATTATGTGGTTTGAAGTATACGGGGCAAGATTTATGGCACAATCCACAATTAATACATTTTTCGTTGTCGATTTGAGGTTGCCAAAGGCCTTGCTTGTCGGTGATTACTTGTATTGCATTTTTAGGGCAGATATTTTGACAAGATAAACAACCAGTACAACTATTTTTTGAGCACAGCATAAGTAAAACCTCCTTGTTATACCAAAATAGCCAAGATAGATAATGACTATCTTGGCTATTTATGTACACACAATTTTTAGTTATCAACACGACAAATGTCTGCACCTAATCCACATAATTTTTCTACGAGATTATCGTATCCTCTATCAATATGATGAATATAAGATACTTCAGTTTCGCCATTAGCAACTAAACCAGCAAGTACCATGGCAGCTCCAGCACGTAAGTCTGTAGCTTTTACTTGACAACCATTTAATGAAGGAACACCTTCAACAATAGATGTGCGTCCATCAACTTTAATACAAGCTCCCATGCGTTTTAATTCATCTACATGCATAAAACGATTTTCAAATACAGTCTCTGTAACAAGACCTGTACCATCAGCAATAGTGAGCATTGCCATAAATTGAGCTTGCATATCTGTAGGAAATCCTGGATATGGTAGAGTTTTAATATCGATAGCTTTGGGGCGATTGTTACAGCTAACACGGATACCATCGATATCTTCTTCAATTTTAACTCCTGCTTCATTTAATTTTGCAATAACAGGTTTTAAATGTTCACTAATAGCATTTTCTATATAGATATCTCCGCCAGTCATGGCTACAGCCACCATATAGGTTCCAGCTTCAATTCGGTCAGGAATAATTGTGTAGTTATGACCAATTAATTTTGGCACACCTGTAATTTTGATCACATTTGTACCAGCACCGCGAATTTTAGCTCCCATGATGTTTAAGAAATTAGCTAAATCGATAATTTCTGGTTCTTGAGCAGCATTTTCAAGTATAGTCTGACCTTCAGCCATACATGCTGCCATAATGATATTTTCTGTAGCACCGACACTTGGGAAATCAAGATAAATACTAGTTCCTTTTAGCCCATTTGGTGCAGTAGCACTGATAAAGCCGTGTCCGATTTCGATTTCAGCTCCAAGAGCTTCAAAACCTTTGAGGTGTAAATCGATAGGTCTAGTACCAATAGCACAGCCACCAGGCATGGAAATTTTAGCTTTTCCATAACGTGCTAATAGAGGTCCCATAATAACAAAGGAAGCTCTCATTTTACGTACTAAATCATATGGTGCATCAACTGTTTTTAAAACAGTACTATCAACAAACAATGTATGTTGTTGACGATTGAAATCAACTTTAGCACCAAGCTGACGCAGAACTTCAGCGATTGTGCAGACGTCGTTTAAATAAGGTACTTCGTCTAAAACACATGGCTTATCCTGGGCCAGAAGAGTTGCTGCAATAATAGGCAGTACAGCGTTTTTTGCACCGCTAATTTTTACACGACCATGCAATTCATGACCGCCATGTATAATCAACTTTTCCAATTTTCATCCTCCACAAGACTTATATCTTTATTATTTTATCATTTACCTTTATGTATAGCAATAAGAAATTATATATATTATCTATAGACAAAGTGATTTAGATTGACATACTCCCCATGCCTAAAGGCAGGGGATTCTTGGATACAAACGATACTTGCCTACTAAAATAGCAGGTCTTACTATATCTCTCCAAAGAAGGTTGATGCCCCAACCTTCCATATATTTATAGCAGCATTTCTATCTCTATCGTG